>NZ_JBSGBY010000517.1:0-6138 GCF_053601505.1 Nocardia sp. NPDC004722 | reverse complement strand
CGCGCCCGCCTCGCCGACCAGGGTGGCGCGGCCGATGAGCACGGTGCCGGTGTCGTCGCGAATCAGCGGGGTCTCGCGCGGCTTGCCCTCGAGCGAGCGCTGGGCGGCCTACGGCCACGATCCGGCCGAGGCGCTGGTCGGCGCGGGCACCGCGGGCTTCCTGGTGACCCGCACCTCGCAGGAGGCGCTGGACCTCTATCGGCCGATCTTCGAGGCGCGGCAGGCGGTGGCGCGAAAGTTCGACGTGCCCATCGTGTTCGAGTCCGTCGAGGATTTCGCCGCGCGCTCCTCTGCGCTGATCGGCAGTCCGCAACAGGTGCTGGACAAGGTGAGCCGCTATCACGAGCGGTTCGGCCACGAGGTCATCCATCTCAGTGCCGACGCCGACGGCCGCACCGAGGCTCAGCACTACGACAGCCTCGAACTGTTCCAGGCCGAGGTCGCCCCCGAACTGCGCCGCCGCATTCCGAGTCGCGCGCTGGGCGCGGACCGCTACCCCTCCGAGGATTTTCGATGAAACGTGCTGTGGCACTGGCGGGTACGGTCGCCGCCGCCTTCACTCTCGCCGCCTGTGGCAGCGGCGGTGACAGCGGTGGCGGCAATGGCGAGCCGTCCGGCCCGCCGCAGACCGGCGGCACCCTGCGCTACGGACTCTCGCTCGCGCCGACCTGCTCCGATCCGGCGCAGTCGGCGACGAACCAGACCATCTACGTGGACCGGCAGATCGTGGACTCGCTGGTCGATCAGGACCCGACGACCGGTGAGCTGAAGCCGTGGCTGGCCGACACCTGGACGGTCTCGCCGGACGCGAAGTCCTTCACCTTCCATCTCAAGGACGGCGTCACCTTCAGCGACGGCACCGCGCTGACCGCGGATTCGGTGCGCAAGAACTTCGACTCCATCGTCGCCCTGGGCGGGGCCAAATCGCCGCTGGGCGCGAGCTATCTGGCCGGTTACGCGGGCAGCACGGTGGTGGATCCGCACACGGTGCGGGTGGACTTCGGCACGCCCAATGCCCAGTTCCTGCAGGCCACTTCGACACCGCAGCTGGGCATCCAGTCCGATGCCACGGTCGCCAAGTCGGCCGACGAGCGATGCTTGGGCACGAACATCGGCAGCGGCCCGTTCACCTACACCGAGTGGAAGCAGAACACCTCCGCGACGCTGGCCAAGCGCACCGGATACTCCTGGGGCTCGGCGGTTTTCGCCACCCAGGGCGAGGCGTATCTGGACAAGATCGTGTTCACGGTGGTGCCGGAGTCGGGTGTCCGCACCGGCAGCCTCGCCTCCGGGCAGCTCGACGCGATCAGTGACGCGTTGCCGCAGGACGTCGCGCAGATCGAGTCCGGCGGCGGCCGGGTGCAGTTCACCCCCAACCCGGGTGTGCCGTTCGGCTTGCAGGTCAATGTGACCCGCGGCCCGCTGCGCGATCCGGCGGTGCGCGCGGCCCTGGTGCCCGCCATCGACCGCAAGGAACTGGTGGACACCGTGCTGGGTCCGCAGTTCAAGGTGGCGACCAGTGTGCTGGCCTCCAAAACTCCCGGCTACGTGGACCTTTCGACCCGGGTGAAGTACGACCCGGACGCGGCGAAGAAGCTGCTCGACCAGGCGGGCTGGGTGCCCGGCGCCGACGGCATCCGCGTCAAGGACGGTCAGCGACTGTCCGCGAGCGTCATCTTCGCGCCGGTGTTCGCGGGCAATCAGGCCATTCTCGAGCTGACCCAGCAGCAACTGCGGGCGGTCGGCTTCGATCTGCGCCTGGAACCGCTGTCGGTGGCGGAATCCAATGTGCGCCAGAACAACAAGGACTTCGACTTCGACTACTACAACTCCACCCGCGCCGACGGCGACATCCTGCGCACCACCTTCGCCGTCGACCAGCGCAACCTGAACGCCCGTGGCCCCGCCGAACCCTTGGACTCCCTGCTGTCGCAGCAGCTCTCGGTCACCGACCCGGCCGCCCGCGCCAAGATCATCGCCGACGCCCAGTCCGCGGTCCTCGACCAGGGCCTGTGGATCCCGACCATCGAGCTGTCCCAGGCCATCGGCGTCGGCAAGAACACGGCGGGCGTCAAGTTCGAAGCCTCGGCCCGCCTGCAATTCCACGACACCTGGCTGCGGCGGTAACCCCATGGGCCGCTACGTGATCGGACGGGTGCTGCAGGCGGTGGGCGTGCTGTGGGCGGCGTTCACGCTGTCGTTCATCGGCCTCTACCTGCTGCCGGGCGACCCGGTGGACATGGCGACCAATGCCGCCACCGGCACCCCCGTGGACGCCGCGGCCGCCGCCGAGATGCGGGCCAGATACGGCCTGGATCAACCACTGTGGCAGCAGTACTGGACCGCGTTGAGCCATGCGGTCCGGGGCGACTTCGGCCACTCGATCTCCACCGGGCAGACGGTGAACGCGGCCCTCGGCGACGCCTTGCCGTCGACCTTGGCCCTGGCCGGTGCGGGCCTGCTGCTGGCCGTGGTGGTCGGCACCGCGCTCGCGCTGGCCGCCGCCTACACCGAACGCCGCTGGCTGCGCGGCCTGCTCACCGCACTGCCGCCGATCGGGGCTTCCATGCCCGGGTTCTGGGTGGGATTGCTGCTGCTGCAACTGTTCTCGTTCCGGCTGAAGCTGGTGCCGGCCTTCGGTGGCACCGGATTCAGCGCCATCGTCCTGCCCGCCGTGACCGTCGCCATCCCGGTCGGCGCGATCATCGCCCAGGTGCTCTACGCCAGCCTGGTCTCGACCTGGCGGCAACCGTTCGTGGAGGTGGCCTTCGCCAAAGGCGCGTCGCGCTGGTGGGTGCAACTGCGCCATGTGCTGCGCCCGGCCGCCGCGCCCGCGTTCACCGTCGCGGGTCTGTGGGTGGGCACCGTGCTCGCGGGCGTGGTGGTGACCGAAACAGTCTTCTCCCGACCCGGAATAGGCCGCCTGGCCCAGGAATCGGTGCTGCACGAGGACATTCCGGTGGTGCAGGGCATCGTCGTGTTCGCCGCGCTGACGTTCGTCACCGTCAACCTGCTCGTGGATCTCGCCTACCCGCTGCTGGACCCCCGTGTGGTGCAGGGGAATTCGAGGAAGGAACGCGCCCATGCATGATCACCGTCCACTCTCGCCCCGGCACGTGATCCAGGAATTGCGCGGACGCCTGCGCAAACCCTCGGGCCCCCGCTCGACCCTGCGCGTCATCACCCTGACCCACCCCTTGCTGGATCCCGGCTTCGCCTACTGGGCAACCGACGACGAGCAGCGCGATGCCTAGCGCGACGGCCGAACGATCCATCGTCGCTGGAGTGCCCGGGTCCTGGTTCGCGCGCCTGGGCGACCCGGCCCGTCCCGCTGTCGTTCGGGATGCCGGGCGCTGGGTGCGTCGACACCTGGGCCTGGTGGTGGCGGGCGTGATTGTGCTGCTGGTGCTCGCCTGGGCGGTCGCGCCGGCGGTGTTCGCGAGTGGTGATCCGCTGCGCGGGGTGCCCGCGCAGAAGTTGCGCGCACCCAGCGCGCGGCATTGGTTCGGCACCGACAATCTGGGGCGCGATCTGTACACCCGCGTGGTGCACGGGGCCGCGCTCTCGTTGACCGCCACCGTGTTCGCGGTATTGCTGGGTCTGGTGGTGGGTGCGCTGCTGGGGCTGGTGGCGGGTGCGGCCGGTGGGCTGGTGGACACCGCGATCATGCGTGTCGTCGACGTGTTGCTGTCGATCCCCGACATGCTGGTGGCGCTGGCCACCATCACCATCCTGGGCATCGGCACGCGCAATGTCGCCATCGCCGTGGGTGTTTCGCTCATCGCCAGATTCGCCCGGGTGATGCGCGGCGAGGTGCTGCGGGTTCGCAACGCACCCTATGTGGAGGCGGCCTACGCGGGCGGCGTCCGCTGGCACACCGTGCTGTTCCGGCACATCCTGCGCAATGCCTACGGTCCGGTGGCGGCGCTGGCCGCGGTGGACTTCGGCGTCGTGACCTTGTTCGTCGCCTCGTTGAGCTTCCTCGGCTACGGCGCGGTGCCGCCCACGCCGGAGTGGGGCTCGCTGGTTTCGGAGGGTCGGGGCTTTCTCGCGACCGCCTGGTGGCTGACCACGCTGCCGGGGCTGGTCATCGTCGTGCTGGTGCTGTCGACGCAGCGCATCGCGCGGGCTCTTCAGAAGGACGGTGCCCGATGAGTGACCTGTTGCTGAATGTTGAGGGGCTGCAGGTCGAATACCGCGGTAGCACCGGGACCACCGCCGCCGTGCGCAGGGTGTCGCTCGAGGTGCGGCGTGGGGAGACGGTCGCGTTGGTGGGCGAATCCGGTTCGGGGAAGTCGACTCTCGCGCACGCGGTGATCGGGCTGCTCAACGGCGGTCAGGTTACCGGGGGCGCGATCAGCTTCGACGGGGAGCGCCTCGAGCACGCACCGGAACGGACGCTGCGGCGGGTTCGGGGCGCGCGCATCGGGCTGGTGCCGCAGGATCCGGGCACCTCGCTGAATCCGGTGCTGCGCATCGGCGAACAGGTCGGGGAGGTGCTGCGCATCCACGGCCGGGCGGATCGCCGCACGGCTCGGCTGGAAGCCGTGCGCATTCTGGAGGAGGCCGGACTGGATCGGCCGGAACTGCGGGCCCGGCAGTATCCGCAGGATCTGTCCGGTGGTCAGCGGCAGCGGGTGCTGATCGGCATCGCGCTGGCGTGCGGCCCGGACCTGGTCATCGCCGACGAGCCGACCAGCGCCCTGGATGTCACCGTGCAGCGGCGGATTCTCGACCATCTCGCCCAGCGCACCGCCGATACCGGGACCGCGGTCCTGCTGATCACCCATGACCTGGCGGTGGCCGCCGAGCGGGCGGATCGCATCGCGGTCATGCGACAGGGCGAGATCGTCGAAACCGGCACGGCCGCTGACGTTCTCGGCAATCCACAGCATGAATACACAAAGCGGCTGATCGCGGCCGCGCCGAGCCTGGAGCCGGTCGGGACAGACCCGGTGCGCGTCGTGCGCCCGCCCCGCGAAACCGCCACGCCCCTGCTGATGGCGACCGGGCTGCGCAAATCCTTCCGGATCACCAGGGATTTCACGCTGAACGCGGTCGACGACGTCTCGCTCGAGATCAACCGGGGTGAAACCCTCGCGGTGGTCGGCGAATCCGGTTCGGGCAAGTCCACCACCGCCCGCATCATCGCCCGACTGGCCGAACCCGACGCGGGCACCGTGACCTTCGACGGTCAGGACATCACCGCCCTGCGCGGGTCGGGTCTGCGCGCCCTGCGCCGCCGCATCCAGGTCGTCTACCAGAACCCGTATGTGTCGCTGAATCCCAAGCTCAGCATCGGCAAGATCGTGGCGGAACCGTTGCAGGCGTTCGGAATCGGCGATCGACGCTCCCGCCGGGAGACCGTCGCCGAGCTGCTGGACCAGGTCGCCCTGCCCGCCGCCTACCAGGATCGCCGCCCCGCGGAGCTGTCCGGCGGGCAGCGGCAGCGCGTGGCCATCGCGCGTGCGCTGGCCTTGCGCCCGGATCTGCTGGTGCTGGACGAACCCGTATCCGCACTGGACGTCTCCGTGCAGGCCCAGATCCTGGACCTGCTCGAACGACTGCAAGCCGAACTGGATCTGGCCTACCTGTTCATCTCCCACGACCTGGCCGTGGTGCGCCGCCTGGCCGATCGGGTGGCCGTCATGCGACAGGGCGTCATCGTCGAAACCGCCGCCACCGCAGCGCTTTTCGATAATCCGGCCAACGATTACACCCGCGAGCTGCTCGCGGCCGTGCCCCGGGCCGCCGTGCCCGTGGCTCCCACCCCGCTCGAAAGGACAGCCTGATGCCGCCCGTGTCTCCGTTGCTGCTGGGCCTGGAACTGTCCGGGACCGGCGCGCACCCCGCCTCCTGGCGGCGGGCCGACTCCCGCGCCGAGGACGTGTTCGGCGCGGCTTACTGGGTGGATGCGCTGCGCGCCGCCGAGGACGCGGGCATCGACCTCGCGTTCGTGCCGGACTCCTTCTCGCTCCCGACGGCGGGTGTGCCCGGCCGACTGGACGCGGTGGCCGTGGCCGCCCGCGCCGCCGCGGCGACCCGCCGCATCGGTCTGCCGGGAGCGAATTCTCCAGTCGCTCAGCGGTTTCCAGCGCCGTCGCGGACTGGCCGAGGAACATCGCACCGTAGATCTTG
>NZ_JBSGBY010000516.1:0-6149 GCF_053601505.1 Nocardia sp. NPDC004722 | reverse complement strand
GCAACGGCACCCGACCCTCACCGGCCTGATCGCCAAGCATGAATTCGGCGCGGCCACCATGGCGGACGGGTACGCCCGCGCCACCGGCCGCCTCGGTGTGGTGGCCGCCACCTCGGGCGGCGGGGCCATGAATCTCCTTGCGGCCCTGACGGAATCGTACGATTCCCGGGTCCCCGTGCTTGCCCTGGTCGGCCAGCCGCCGACCGCACTCGAAGGACGCGGCGCGTTTCAGGACACCAGCGGACTGCTCGGCAGGCTCGACGCCCGGCGGATCTTCGGCGCGGTGTCGCGTTACTGCGCCAAAGTGACCAATCCGGAGGAGATTTCCGACGAACTGGACCGGGCGATAGCCGCCGCACTCAGCGGCGGACCCGCAGTCCTGTTGCTGCCCAAGGACATCCAAGCCGCAAAACATCCCCGTCATTCCGGCGTGTCCCTGGCCGAAATCCAACGCGACGGAGTGGATCCCGGCCAAAAGCACGTCGGGGTGACGGGTGGGGCGCACGCCGCGATGACGGATGTCGCTCGCACTGCGGTGGAGGCGGTGGTCGCGGACCTGCCTGCGCCGGCGCAGGTGGTCATCATCGCCGGACCCGAGGTCGGCTTGGCCGACGCGCGAGTGGAGTTGGCCGCGGCGGCGCGGGCACTGAACGCCGGAGTGCTCGTGACTCCGGATGCCAAGGACGCCTTCCCGAATCGCGATCCGCACTTCGCCGGTGTCGTCGGCGTCATGGGTCACCCCGGCGCGGGCGAACTGGTCGCCACGGCCGACCTGTGCCTGCTCGTGGGTGCGAGCATGTCTATGACCTCCCGTGCCGGACTGGACGGTCCGCTGACAGCGTGCCCCCGGGTCGTGCACCTGGGCGCGGAGGAGCCCTTCGTCCCTGTGCACGCCCGCGCATGCGGACCGTTGCCCCCCGCCCTTCGGGAGGTAGCGGGGCTGATCCGGTCAAGTGCTGCCGCACAGCATGATTCGGGCGCGGCCGATCCGGACCGCGTCGTCCCCGAGTCGCCCGTCGTCCTGCCCGCCGAGGCGGCCGACCCGACTGTCGAGCCCCACCACGCGCTCGGCGAGCTGGTGGTCCCGCCTGCCTCGGGGCCCGGGGTGCGGTATCGGGAGGCGGTCGCGGCGCTCGAGGCGGCGTTGGAGCCGGGGACCGATGTGGTTGCCGACGCGGGCAATACCGGTGCGGCCGTGGTGCACCACCTGCGTGTCCCCGAGGACGGGCGGTTTCTCATCGCGCTTGGTATGGGCGGGATGGGGTATTCGTTCGGAGCCGGGATCGGGTGTGCGCTCGGGCGTGGCCGGCGGACCGTCGTAATCGCCGGGGACGGTGCGTATTTCATGCACGGGCACGAGGTGCATACCGCGATCGAGTATCAGGCGCCGGTCACCTTCGTGGTCTTCAACAACAACGCGCACGCCATGTGTGTCACGCGCGAGCAGGTCTACTACTCCGGCGATTACAGCTTCAACCGGTTCCACTCGGCCGAGATCGGCGCGGGTGTGGCCGCCATGTTCCCCGAGTTGCCCGCCTGGACCGCCCGCACCCTCACCGAATTCGAGAACGCGCTGGAGAAGGCGCGGGCAATACCCGGCCCCGTCTTCATCGAACTGCAGTGTGACCCCGATGAAATCCCACCCTTCGCCCCCTTCCTGAAGGAGCCCCTCGCATGACCGAGACCGTCAAGGATGAGCCGATCGAGGTTCCGGACCTGGATATCCCGGGGGTGTATCGCATCGAGTCGATGGCCCTCAAGGAGGGCATGCCGCTGGTGCTGGACATGACCCGCGCCGTCTACCCGCACGACGAGATCTACGGGCAGTACTGCACCGTCACCGAATTCATCGACGCGCCGCCGCAGGAGGTGTTCGAGTACCTCGCCGACACCCGCAGCCTGTGCGAATGGACCTACAGCATGCGGGGTTTCGAACGCACCGAGGATCCGGAGATCTGGGTATCGGACGACCGGATCGGCTCGCACACCCGCATCTACACCCGCACGGTGAGCGTTCCCGAGGCGCGCACGGTGGACTACCACTGCGCCTGGGACCAGGCCGACCACCTGTGGATGATCTACCTGATGCGGGTCGTGGACGCGCAACTGGTGCTCAATAAGCCGGGTTCGGTGGTCACCTGGACCAACTGCCATCACCCCTTCTACGACGACAACGCCTACCCGCAGACCGAGCCCGAGGGCCGTCCGGTGTGGGTCGGCGACTTCTGGCACCTCTTCGCCGCCGGGCACCTGTTGGAACTGCGCAATCTCAAGGCCATCTGCGAGCACCGTCACGCCAACGGCCAGCCGATCAAGCCGGAATGGATGAACTGAGCATGAGCACTGTCAGCCTGATCGACGTGGCCGGGTATCTACCCGAGAACGTCGTCCCCGCGGACTATTTCGCGCAGTACGCCGACCCGGACGAGGTCACCTCGAACTTCATGTTCAAGGCGCCCAAGTTCCGCCACCACATCGCCCCGGGCGAGACGCCCGCCGACATGGCCGAGCGGGCCGTCGCCCCGATCCTGGCGCGGCACGGCCGGGAAGTGTTGCGCGAGGTCGACATTCTCATCGTGCACACCCAGCTGCCGGAACTCGGCGTGGTCGGCAACGGCGGCGAGGTGGCCGCACGCCTGGGCATCAAGCCCGAATGGCTCATCGATCTGCACAACGGCGGCTGCGCGTCGTTCGTCTACGGCATGAAACTGGCGCGGCAGATCCTGCTGTCGTCGGACGCCCGCTCCGCGCTCGTGGTCACCGTACAGAACGTGGCCGGGCAGGTGTTCACCCAGGAGCAGGTGCGCGGCAAGGCGCAGGCCGCCATCCCCGGCGACGGCGCGGGCGCGGGACTGCTGGTGAAGTCCGGTGACTCGCCGATCCTGGACATCGAGACCCGGCACCTGCCGGAGTTCGCCGGGCAGATGACCGTCATCGCCGACCCGCCGCGCCGCTACTGGGAGGCCGGAACCGGCCAGATGCACGTCGGATTCACCGAATCCAAGATCGCCAAGGTGCTGCAGCGCGGCAACCGGCTGGTCCCGGAGGTGGCGCAGGCGGTGTGCAAGCGCATCGACGTGGCGTCGCAGGACCTGGATCTGCTGGTCACCAACCAGCCCAACCGCGCGTTCCTGCGCAACTGGCGCGACGCGCTGCAACTGCCGCCCGAGAAGCACCCCGACACCTTCGACGACTGCGGAAACCTGTTCGGCGCGGGCATTCCGGTCACCTTCGACCGGGCCGTCGACGAGGGCCGGGTGCCCGCGGGCTCGGTGGTGATGCTCGCCGGTTTCGCGCACGCGGGCGACTTCGCCGGGGCCGCCGCGGTTCGCTGGGGCGGGCGCTGAGGAGGCGAGCGTCATGACCTCGCTGATATCGGCCGGACATCGGTTGCAGCTCAACGAGATTCCCTACGGGCCACCGCCGTCGGTGCGGGAGGCGCTGAGCCGGGCGCTGGCTTCGGCCAACCGCTATCCGGAGTTCCTGCCGCAGCGGTTGCCCCGGCTGATCGCCGAGCGGCTGGGCTGCGCGCCCGACCGGATCGTGGTGGGCGCGGGCGCGACCGGGGTGATCATGCACATCGTGCAGGAATTCGGTTCCGGCGGTGCGGAAGTCGTGATGGCGACACCCACCTTCGACGGATACCCGATCCTGGTCTCGATGGCGGGTGGACGGCCGATCGCGGTGCCGCTCACCGGCGATGGGCGGCAGGACCTGGCGGCGCTGGCGGCGGCGGTGACCGAGCGGACCCGGCTGGTGGTGGTGTGCAGTCCGCACAATCCGACCGGAACCCTCATCGCCCCAAGGGAATTCGAAGAGTTTCTGCGGGAGATCCCCGCCTCCGTCACCATCGTGCTCGACGAGGCGTACGTGGACTTCGTGGCCGAGGCCGACCGCATCGACGTGTTCGGACTGCTGGAAAAGCATCCGAATCTGCTTGTGCTGCGCACCTTTTCGAAGGCGTACGGCCTCGCCGCGCTGCGGGTCGGCTACGGCATCGGCGCGCCCGAACTCATCGATCGCGTCGCCCGCTGGCAACTGCCCTTCGGGATGACCGCGCTCGCCGAGGTCGCGGTGCGGGCCTGCTACGAGGCGGAGCCGGAGATCGAGGCGCGGATAGCCGTACTCGGCGAGCACCGCGACCGGCTCACCGCCGGACTGCGCGAACTCGGTCTGTGCGTACCCGACAGCTACGCCAACTTCTCCTACCTCACCGTGGCGGGCCCGCAGGCCGACGCGGTGGCAACCGCGCTGGCGGGCGCGGACATCCACGTCAAGGCCTATCCCACCGGCATCCGCATCACGGTGGGCGATCGTGTGGCCACCGATGCGGTACTCACCACGGTCCGCAGTACAGTGCTGTAATGCACGAACATCCGCCTTCCGCACCCGACGGGCATCGGGCCGGAGCGGACGAGGAGATCGACTACGCGCTGCTGTCGCTGAACGCCCAGCTGTGCTTCGCGCTGTACTCCACGTCACGATCCATGACCGCGGCCTACCGGCCGTTCCTGGACGATATGAACCTGACCTACCCGCAGTATCTGGTGTTGCTGGCGCTGTGGGAACACCCCGGCATCACCATGAAGGATCTGGGTGAGCAGGTTCACCTCGACTACGGCACGCTCTCGCCCCTGGTCCAGCGACTACAGTCGCGCGGCCTGGTCGAGAGCGTCCGCAGTGCGACCGACGGCCGCGCCGTGGTCCTGCACGCCAGCGAATCCAGCCGCGAACTCCAGCAGGGCGCGCAGCACATGATCCAGACCGTGCTGGATCTGGTGGGCGTCCCACTGGAGGACATCGAGGCGATGCGCGATCAGGTCAAGGCGCTGGGCGCTCGGCTGGATGCCGCGGCGTCCGCGGCCCGCGCTCGGTGACGGTCGCCTGAGCCCCGACCGGGGTCAGGCGAATTTGGCCAGGGCGTCGGCCACGATGGCGTCCAGACGTGCGTGGTGCGCGCCCTTCCAATAGGTCTGGCCGCAGTCGACGCACTGGGCGAAGGAGTCGTAGCTCTCGCCGGTGTTGCCGGGCAGGTGGGCCCGCACCGCGTCCCGCTCGGCGGCGCGTAGCACCCCGTTGCACGCGGTGCAGCGGGTCCAGGGCGCCAGCCGCGGCGCGAAGCGCGACAGCACGTCGTCCAGCTGCTCGGCGGGCTGGTGGCTGTAGACGTAAGCGCCGGAGTAGATCTCGCGACGCCGCAGCAGGCCGCGGTCGCGGGACAGCAGCACCCGCCGCTCGGCCGCGGAGCGGGCCGCCAGCGCCGCGTCGCCGATATCCGGATTCTCGTAGGCCGCATCGATTCCCAGCAGCCGCAGCCGCCGGGTGAGGGTGCCGAGGTGGATGTCGAGCAGGAAGCGCAGCGGTTCCGAGCTGGGCTGGGGGCGCAGCACCGAGGACACCGCGATGATCTCGCCGTCGGACGGAATGTGCCCGGCCGCAACCGATTCGCCGTTCACCGTCAGCACGCCCACCTCGGTCAGCGGCACACCCAGCGACTCCACCACATGCCCCAGCGTCGAGGTGCCGTCGATCCGGATCGGCGAGCCGTCGCGCTGCCCGACGAAGACGCGCAACTCGGGCGCGAACTCGACGGTGATTTCCCCTGCGTTCACCAGCCCAGGATCCCAGAAACCGGGCACCCACGAGCAACTCAATTTCGATCTTGGTCGGTGCGGGCGGGGGCGCGAAAAGTGAAGTGGAGGCCGAATTCTGCGGGGCAGTGGCCTGAAGCACACTCGAAGAAAAAGAGAACAATTCGTTAACCAATTGTTTGCACACCTAAGGGTTGCGGTATTGGAACCGTGATGTTTTTCTTGGTGCGCAGGTCGATTACGACCCACCGATGGACGAAGGAGTATTTCCCATCGGGTGCCATTCTCGGCAGCGTCGCCGCCGCACACCACCGACCTGCGACCACCGAGTCGCCGTTCCCCCGGCGCTCGTCCTGATGAAGGTGAAAGGAAAACAGGCCATGAACGCACCCCGATTGGCCCGTGCGGCCGTACTTCTCGCGGGCATCTGTGTGCCCCTTCTCGCGCCTGCCCTGGCTACCGCCGCGCCGGCGGGTGGCGACGCTCCCGCCCCCGTCGGCGCGGACACCCCCGCCCCGCCCCCACAGTCGTCGGTATTGCCGCAGCTCGGAACTGGTA
>NZ_JBSGBY010000515.1:0-6156 GCF_053601505.1 Nocardia sp. NPDC004722 | reverse complement strand
TGTTGCAGTCGATTCTGCTGGGGGCCATCGGGTTCGCGCTCGACTGGCGGCCGTCGCTGAGCGGGCTGCTGCTGGGCGCGTTGGTGATCGCGCTGGGCACGGCGACCTTCGCGGCGCTGGGGCTGCTGCTGGGCGGGACGCTCAAGGCCGAGGTGGTGCTGGCGCTGGCCAACATCCTCTGGTTCGTCATGCTCGGAACGGCGAGCCTGGTGTTCATGTCCGATGATCTGCCGCACGCGGTGAGCCTTATCGCGCGGATCATTCCCTCCGGTGCGCTGTCGGAATGCCTGGAGCAGGCGATGCGCACCAGCGTCGACTGGTACGGGCTGGCGGTGCTGGCCGGATGGGGCGGACTCGCCGGGTGGCTGGCCACCCGCTTCTTCAAGTTCGATTGACGCGCAGCGTGTTTAACGACACGTTGTAGTAGGGCGGGTGACGGGGCGAAATACGCCCCCGCTACCATCGTCTGCGTGCTGTCTCGCGCCTTCCAGCGACTTGCCGATCTGTTCCCGATGCCTTCGGTGCGGGTGCAGCGACTCATCGCCTTCGTGGTTCTGCTGACCCAGGCCGGAATCTCCGTGACCGGTGCGGTCGTTCGCGTCACCGCCTCGGGCCTCGGCTGCCCCACCTGGCCGCAATGCTTCCCGGGCAGTTTCACGCCGACCACCGTGGCCGAGGTGCCGGTCGTGCACCAGGTCGTCGAATTCAGCAACCGCATGCTGACTTTCGTGGTCGTGCTGGCCGCGGCCGTGATCGTGCTGGCGGTGACGCGGGCGCGGCGGCGGCGCGAAGTGCTCGTCTACGCCTGGCTGATGCCCGGCGGCACCGTGTTGCAGGCCGTGCTCGGCGGCATCACCGTGCGCACCGGATTGCTGTGGTGGACGGTCTCGCTGCATCTGCTCGCCTCGATGCTGATGGTGTGGCTGGCGGCGCTGCTGTGGGTCAAGGTCGGCGAACCCGACGACGGCATCGACACCGTGCAGGCGCCCAAGCCCCTGCGCCTGCTGACCGCCCTGAGCGGCGTGGCCCTCACCGCGACCCTCATCGCGGGCACCCTGGTCACCGGCGCGGGCCCGCACGCGGGCGACAAGAGCGCCGCCAAACCGGTCGAACGCCTCCAGGTCGAGATCACCACCCTCGTCCACCTGCACGCCGAACTCCTGGTCGCGTATCTGGCCCTGCTGGTCGGATTGGCCTGCGGCCTGGCCGCCGTCGGGATGAACAAGACCATCCGGACCCGGCTGATCGTGGTCATCGCCCTGGTCTGCTCCCAGGCCCTGATCGGCATCGTCCAATACTTCACCCACGTCCCCGCCGCCCTGGTCGCCTTCCACGTCGGCGGCGCGGCGGCCTGCACCGCCGCCACCGCCGCCCTGTGGGCCGCCCTGCGCACCCGCGAAACCCTGCCCGCCACCGCGACCGCGAGCACCGGCAAGATCCTCGCCTGACGCCTGATCCGGGCAGGATGGTCGGTGTGACCGACCTGATCGACGACGCACACCTGGAACAGACTGCGGTAGTGGCGAATACCGCGATGAACCGAGACCGGCGACTACCCGCGTACCGCCGCGAACTCGGCTTCGATCCGGTGGCGTGGCTGCTGGCCCGGCCCAGCCCACAACGCTGGCTCGACATCGGATGTGGCAGCGCCCGAGCACTTTCCGACGCCACCGTCCCGCTGGCCGGTCACGCCACGATCGTCGGGCTCGATCTCGTCGGCTACTTCGGCGTCCCGCCGCGCGACGGACTCGACCTGGTCACCGCCTCGGTGCTGACCTGGCAGCCCGATGCGCCCTTCGACCTCGTCACCAGCGTCCACGCCCTGCACTATGTCGGCGACAAACTCGGCGCGCTGACCCGCATGACCTCCTGGCTCACCATCGACGGCCACCTCGCCGCCAATTTCGAGGCCGCTGCCGTCCGCGGACCCGACGACGCACCCCTGGGCCGCCCGTTCACCACCGCCCTGCGCGCCAACGGCTTTCAGTACAACGCCCGCACCCACCGCCTCACTCGCACCGGTGCCGCCGAACCCACCTGGCCCTTCACCTATCTCGGCGCGAACCCCCACTCCGGCCCCAACTACACCGGTCAGGACGCGGTCACCTCGCATTACCGAGCTTGAGCACCGTTTCGCGGCCATCTGCGGATGATCTTGCGGCCCAGGACGATCAGGCCGAGCAGCAGCGCCGTGCCGACCAGCACGCCGACGATGCCGTCGGTGCGGGCCTTGTCGTGCATCTGGTCGCGGCTGCGGAGCGGGCGGTCGGCCGGGACTGCGTGGGCGATGCCCGCGACCATGCCGCCCGGCCAGTAGACCTGTATCTCGGGCGAGCCGCGGCCTCCGCGCGGCATCACCTCGCAGCCGTCGCGTTCCGACATCACGACACCGCCGCAGGAGGTCGGCTGGGTGAGGTCACGCGTCCCATTGATCAGCAGGGCCGCTGCTATCCCCGCCATCACCAGGGCTATCACCACCAGGAAAGCCACAGCCGCACGCCGCGAGCGAGGCGAACTCATCGCTATGCGGCTTCGCGACCGAGGAACTGCCACAAAGCATCTCGCACAGACTGCTGGGTGCGTCCGGCATGGAGTTCGAGCAGCGCGGCCTCGGCGACCAGGCCCACCCACAGGCGGGCGGCGTCGGCCGGATGGGTCCAGCCCAGGACCGCGAGATCGGGTTCGATGAGGACGGCGTTGTGGGTGTTGCGGGCGGTGACCTCATCGAGGATGAGGGGTTCGGCGCGGGCTTCCAGGAGGAGGGCCTTGACGCCGCGGTCGCGCAGGCAGGCGTCGAGATAGGCGGTCGAACCCGCTTGCAGGCGGGCGCGACCGGGCGGCAGGCCCGCGATGGCGGATTCGATATCCACTTGCAGGCGGTCGTGGAATTCGCGATGCAAGGCCAGCAGATAGTTGGCGCGGTTGCCGAAGTGGTGGAAGAACGTTCCCTTCGAGACACCGAGTTCGGCCACCAGGACGTTGACGCTGACCCCGGCCAGGCCGAGGCGTTCGGCCAGGCGTAGGCCGCTGTCGACGAGGGCCGCGCGGGTGCGTGCCGCGGAATCCTCCCGCAGATTCATCCGAACCGCTCCTCTCCCTTGCCTGTTCGCCGAACCGGTCGTATCGTCACCTTACATGACCGACCGACTGGTCAGTGAGTGACCGAACGGTCAACTCGATCGATCCCAGGAGATCGCCGATGCATACCATGGACACTTCCGCAGGTCGCGTGGCGTACCAGGACACCGGAACAGGCCCCGCGATCGTCCTGCTCCACGCGAACCTGCACGACCACCACGACTTCGACCCGATCGTCCCCGCCCTCTCCGCGCATCACCGGGTGATCGCGGTCGATTGGCCGGGACATGGTGCGTCCGAAGCGAATCCGGAGATCACCGCCGTCGGCCTCGCCGATACGCTCGTCGAATTCGTCAACGCGCTCGGCCTGGAACGCGCTGTCTTCCTGGGCAATTCGGTCGGCGGATTCGCCGCGGCCCGCCTGGCCATCGACCACCCCGACCGCGTCGCAGGACTCGTTCTGGTCAACACCGGCGGCTTCGTCCACCAGAACCCCATGACCCGCGCCTACTGCAACCTCTACGGCTCCGCCCTCGTGGCCCGCTACCTAATCCCCCGCAGTGTCCGCAATTACATGAAGCCCCTCTCCCCCGACGACGAAGCCGTCATCAACCGCGCGATGCGAGCGGCGGCCACCCCGGCAGGCCGCGCCGCCTACCGATCCCTCTGGCACAGCTTCAACTCCCCCGCCTACGACCTCACCACCCACGCCTCCAAGATCACCGCCCCCACCCTCCTCATCTGGGGAGCCCGCGACCCGGTCCTCCCCCTCCGCTACGGCACCCTGGCCCACCGCCTCATCCCCCACTCCCACCTCCACGTCCTCCCCACCGGCCACCTCCCCTTCTCCTCCACCCCCACCGAATTCCTAGACCTGACCCTCCCCTTCATCAACTCAGCCCTCACCACCCCCACCGACGACGCCACCACGCGCTAGCAGCGGTCATACGAAAAAGCGGTGGTCACGGCACGGCCAGGCTGGTCTGATGTGCGCGTGGAAATGATGTGGGCCAAGGCGGATTCGCTGCTGGGGTTGATACAGCGAGGGCGGGGAGCATGTTACGAGGCGGCCTTGGCATCGCGTGCGGAGGCCGCAGAGTTCGTGGTTGAGTGCATCGTCGACGATCCGCGCTGGGATCACCAGGTCGAGAACCGGGGTTGGCTGTATGCGCGGCTGGTGGCCGACCTGGGGGTGGATCTGCGGCGCTTACGGGACGCCTATTCGAAGCCCGTGGACACAACGGGTGATTCGGATGCTTGGCTGGTCGTCGAGGTGCTCGAAAACCTCGCGCGAGCAGGCGTGAACGGCAGCGTCAGCGAGTTGCGGCGCTATCTGCGGACCGGCCGCGACGCCGAGTTGGCGATCAATGCGCTGGCAGATTTTCATGACCATCCGGAGGCACAGGGCCTGCTCGAAGAGGTACTTGCGGTTGCCGATGACACGCAACTGAACTGGGCGCTCGCGTGGACCGGTGACCTGCCGGAGCCGTGGGCGCGATGGCGGGCGCAAAGTCCGCGCATCGAGCGGCTGCTTGCGGCGCGGGAACAGGAACGGCAGGTGTCCGGGTCGGGGCTGTCCTTGTCAGCGGCGCGGCGGGCGCGTGCCACCGCCGAGCGGGAACTGATCATGAATGCTGCCGGTGTGGCCGATACAGGCTGGGAGCCAACGCTCTTGGCGATCGCACCGGCTCTGCTCGCAGATGTCTCGACGCCGCTGCGGGTGCGGGTCGCTGTCAGGCGGCAGCTGAAGCAGCTGCGGTCACCACGTGCGCTGGCATGGGCCAGGGCGAACGCGGGGATGGACGGGGATCTGGCTTACCAAGCTCTGTCTCTGTTGTGCGAAATCGGGGATTTCGGGGATGCCGAAATGTTCCTCGACTACGTGAAAGCCACCGGAATCGAATCCAACGACACCATCTACGCACAATGCACGCTGGTCAGCGGGCTGACACGATTGGCTTTCGCATCGGCGGTACCGATGTTCGAAACGCTCTTCGAAACCACGGTGTACTCGTATCTCCGTGAGCGGTGCGCTCTCGGATTGAGCGCCCTGGCACCGGATTTCGCGCACGAGCGGGCGTTCGAATGTCTTACCGACGCCGAGTCCGGGATCCGGGCGATCGGGATCGCTCACGTCGATCTCTCGATACCGCGAGTGCGGGAGCGGTTAACGCGAATCGCGGCGGATGCGATGGAGGACGACGCCAATCGGCGGGCTGCCGCTGTAAGGAAAATTTAAGAAACCCGCTGGTGAGGCTGCTTACCTTCAGTACATCGAAGCACTGATCCGGGCCAACCGGATTCCTCTGGAGGTTGTCTCATGTGGAACATTTCTACCGTCAAACGTCAGACCGTCGCGAAGATCGGCGTCCCGCTGGCCGCCACCGCGGTGGGTCTCTCCGCCGTCGCGTTCGCGGCCGCGCCCGCCCAGGCTCAGGACCATGCCGGCGCCTGCCTCGTGGTGCAGAACCACGCGGGCCGCACCACCACGGTCAGCATGAACTACCCGGCCGGCTACAACGGCGAATGGACCATCTACCCCAATGATCTGAGCGTGCTGCTCTACAACGGTGTCGCGATCAAGTCCCCGACCGGTGACTTCAACATTCAGAAGGACTCCGACCTGCAGGCCGTGTGGAACTACGAGGGCAACCGCGATCACGACAAGGGCTGCAACGGTTCCTGGGTCGTCACTCTCAACGCCTGAGGTCCGCAGTGGCGACGATCAGTGTCGGTCGGCCACCAGGAGCCGACCGGTGCTGAGGAACGATTCCCGCTTCCCCGCGACACCGGAGTCGTGGGCCACGGTGAGCATGTCGCGGTCGCCGGTCACGGTGAATCCGCGTTCGGTCACCACGGCGCCCATGGCGGCGGGTGTCCAGCTCGAGCGCTGAGGTTCGCGGGCCATCGGATTGGTCCGCCCGGTCAGCGACAGCGTCAACTCCATGACGCGACGTCCGTAGCGGTACAGGCGATTCGGCGTGAGGCCGACCTGTACGAGCGCTGGGTAGCCGCGGGTTACTTCACCGCCGACCCTGCCAGTGCCAAGCCCGCCTACTCGATCGTGCTGCCCCCGCC
>NZ_JBSGBY010000514.1:0-6169 GCF_053601505.1 Nocardia sp. NPDC004722 | reverse complement strand
ACCCACTGGTCGGTCAGTAGGCCGGTCCGATCCGGTGATGGTGTGACCGGCGTGGTGCCCGCGAGGGTGTCGAGCATCGCTTGCGCCGCTACGGGCGCCTGCACTTCCGCCACCCGGACCCGGTACTGGAAGCGGCGGCCGATCGGCTGGCGGCGGCGTGGGCGGCGTATCACCCACCCGCACACCGTGTCTCGGCCCCGCCTCCGCTGGCGGTCTAGATCAGAACGTGACGCGCTGGTCCTCGGGCCGGAAGAGCTTGTCGCCGTCCTTGACCCCGAAGGTCGCGTAGAACTCGGCCTGATTGCGCACCACCTGATTGGCGCGGAATTCGTCGGGGGAGTGGCTGTCGTTGGCGATCAGATTCTCGGTGTACTGCGAGGTCTGCTTGGATCGCCAGTTCCGGCCCCAGGATTCGAGCATGTCCTTGTAGTCCGGGTTCTCCACACCCGCCCGCTTCTGATTGATGCGGTAGGCGGCGAAAGCCATCTGCAGGCCGCGATTGTCGGCGACGTTCTCGCTGAGCGTCAGCGTGCCGTCCACGTGGTAGGCCGGGTCCAGGCCCTGCGGCACCAGGCCGTTGTACTGGTCGACGATCTTCTTGGTGCGCTCGTCGAACTTGGCCCGGTCCTCCGCGGTCCACCAGTCCTTCAGGTTGCCGTCGGCATCGTATTTCGAACCCTGGTCGTCGAATCCGTGCCCGATCTCGTGCCCGATGACAGCGCCGCCCGCGCCGTAGTTCACGGCCGCCTCGGCATTCGCGTCGAAGAACGGCGGCTGCAGGAACGCGGCCGGGAAGACGATCTCATTGTTGACCGGCTGGTAGTAGGCGTTCACCGTCTGCGGCGTCATGCCCCACTCGGTCTTGTCGACCGGCTTGTCGAGCTTGTCGAACATCTTCTTGGTGCCGAAAACATTGGCGGCACGCAGGGATTGGATCAGCTGCCCGCGAGTGATCTTCAGGCCGCTGTAGTCCTCCCACTTGTCCGGATAGCCGATCTTCACGCCCATCTTGCCGAGCTTGACCAGCGCGGCGTCCTTGGTCGGCTGCGACATCCAGGTCGAGTTGGTGAAGTTGTCCTTGTAGGCGGCGATGAGGTCGGCGACCATGTCCAGCGCCCGCTGCTTGGCCTCGGGCGGGAAATGCTTGTCCACGTACAGCTTTCCGAGCTGCTCGCCGAGCGTGTCGTCGACCGTGCCCACCGCGGACTTCCACCGGTCCGGCCGTTGCGTCAGCCCGCTCATCACGGTCCCGAAGAACTCGAAGTTGGCGTCGGCGATCGCCTTCGGCAGGAAGCGCGCGAACTCCCGCACCACCGACAGCTTCAGATAGTCGCGCCACACCGCGATATCCACGTCCTGCCACAGCTTTCCGGCCGCGGTGATGAACGACGGCTCGGCCACGATCACCGTCGCGAACAGGCTCTTGGGCCGATCGGTGGTCCCGGCCAGCCAAGGGTCCCAATCGAATTGCGGCGCCAGCGCCACCATGTCGGTCCACGACATCTTGTTGTAGCTGGCCTCGGTGTTGTGCAGTTTGATGTTGTCCCAGAACACGGCAGCGATCTTGGTCTCCAGGTCGAGGACCCGGCCCGCCAGGGCGACCGGATCGGCGAGACCCGCACCGGTGGCGATCTTCTCCAGGAAGGTCTTGTAACCGGCCAGCTTTTCGGCATATTCGGGCTTGCGGTAATACTGCTCGCTCAAACCGATTCCGGACTGCCCGACCGACGCGATGTGCGCACTGGAGTTCTTGCGATCCACCGACACACCGAGCCCGATCAGCCCGCCGATCGGCAACGCGGCCATCACCTTGGCCAGCTCCGGCTTACCCGCGGCCTTGTCGATATCGGCGAACATCTCCGCCAGCGGCGTGACGCCCAGCTTCTCGATGCCGTCCACGTCGAGGCGCGCGTCGTACAGGTCGCGGATCTTCTGCTCGGTGGTGTCGGGCTTGGGGTCCTTGATGCCCTCGATAATGTCCTTGAGCTGCCCCTGCACCCGGTCGCCGACCTCGTCGAAGGTGCCGAAGGAGACCTTGTCGGCGGGCAGCGAATAGTCCTGCAGCCACTTGCCGTTGACGAACCGGTACAGGTCGTCCTGGGGCCGCACCGCCGCGTCGGACCCGGACATGTCGGGCCCGGTGAGCTGGGTGGAGGCGACCGAGTTCTTCGTGTCGTGCCCACACGCCGCCAGCGTGGCGACCGCCGGGGCCAGTCCCAGCGCGATCAGAAAACGACGACGGTCCAGACCGGCCGGACGACCCGACGAACTCACAGGCACTACCTCTCCCCGAAGCTGCGATACCGACGCGAGGCTACCGGGGATGGCAGCCTCGCGCGGGGTGTCGCCGTCCTCAGAGCGTGACGCGCTGCTCCGGCGGCAGGTACTCCTTGTCGCCTTCCTTCACGTCATAGGTGCTGTAGAACTCGCCGAGATTCTTCACCACCTGGTTGCAGCGGAATTCGGCCGGCGAATGCGGATCATTGGCGAGTTGGTTCTCCAGCGCCTCGTCGGTCATCTTGGTCCGCCAGGTGCGACCCCACGACTCGAACATCGGCTTGTAGTCGGGAGTGGCGGTGCCCGCACGCTTCTCGACCATGCGGTAAGCCGCCAGCGAGATCTCGAGCCCGCGCAGATCCGCCAGGTTCTCCCCGACGGTCGGTTCCCCGTTCACATGCTGATCGGCGGGCAGACCCTGTGGCACCAGCGCGTTGTACTGATCGATGAGCTGCTTGGTCTTGGCCTCGAACGCCGCCTTGTCCTCCGGCGTCCACCAGTCCTTCAGATTGCCGTCGCCGTCGTACTTGGAGCCCTGATCGTCGAACCCGTGCCCGATCTCGTGCCCGATGACCGCGCCGCCCGCGCCGTAGTTCACCGCGGGCTGGGCGTCGGGATCGAAGAACGGCGGCTGCAGGAACGCCGCGGGGAACACGATCTCGTTGCCGCTGGGGTTGTAGTAGGCGTTCACCGTCTGCGGCGGCATGCCCCACTCCGACTTGTCCACCGGCGTCCCGAGCCGGTCGAACATCCGGTCGGCGTCGAAAGTGTCGGAGGCGCGCAGGGATTCGACGAGCTTGCCGCGGGTGACGGTGAGCTTCGAGTAGTCCTCCCACTTGTCCGGGTACCCGATCTTGGCGTTGATCTTGTCGAGTTTGACGATCGCCGCCTGCCGGGTGGGCGGCGACATCCACGTCGAATTGGTGAAGTTGTCCTTGTAGGCGGCCCGCAGATCGCCCACCATCTCCAACGCCCGCTGCTTGGCCTCGGGCGGGAAATGCTTGTCCACGTACAGTTTTCCGAGCGCCTCGCCCACGGTGCCGTTGACGGTGGACACCGCCGCCCGCCACAGCTCCGGCCGCTCCTTCAGCCCCGACATCTCCTTGCCGAAGAAGTCGAAGTTCGGATCGGCGATGGCCTTGGGTAGATAGGTCGCGAACGCGCGCACCAGGCCCAGCTTCAAATACTCACGCCAGGCGGCGATATCGACGTCGGCCCACAACTGCGCCGCGCCGGTGAGGAACGAAGGCTCGCCCACGTCGACCTTGTCGAAGAGGTTCTTGGGCCGGTCGGTGGTCCCGGCAAGCCAAGGGTCCCAATCGAATTGCGGCCCCAGCGCGGTCATCTCCGCCCAGGTCTTCAGGTTGTAGGTGGCATCGGTGTCACGCAGTTTCACGTTGTCCCAATGGAATCCGGCGATCCGCGTCTCCAGGTCCACGACCCGGTCGGCCAGCGCCGTCGGATCGGGGAATCCTGCCCCGGCGGCGATGCGCTGCATGTAGGTCCGGTATTTGGCGAGCTTGTCGGCGTATTCGGGCTTGCGGTAGTACTGCTCGCTCAGCCCGAGGCCCGCCTGCGACACCGACGGCAGATAGGCGTTGGAATCCTTGGGATCGGGCCCGACCCCGATCCCGATCAGCCCGACCCCCGGCAGCCCGCCCATCACCTTCGCGAGATCGGCCTTGGTCGCCGCCTTGTCGATCTGATCGAACAGATCCTGCAGCGGCGTCATGCCGAGTTTCTCGATGGCGTCCTTGTCCATCCGGCCGTCGTAGAAGTCGCGGATCTTCTGCTCGTTCGAGCCCGCCTTGGGGTTGTGGATCCCCTCGATAATGTCCTTGAGCTGCTGCTCGACCCGCTCCTGCACCTCGTCGAAGGTGCCGAAGGAGACCTTGTCCGGCGGCAGCTGGTACTCGTTGAGCCACTTCCCGTTGACGAACCGGTACAGGTCGTCCTGCGGCCGGATCGCCGGATCCGACCCGGACATGTCCGGTCCGATCAGCTGCTTGGGTTTGTCGTTCTTATTACAGGAGGCCAGCACGGCCACGGTGGGCGCGAGACCCAGGGCGATCAGGAACTTGCGGCGGTCGAGAGCAGGACGCTCGGACGTCACGCGGATCTCCTCATATCGGCTGATCGGATAGCTCGGACGTTGCTCGAGCCGACGCTAGTAGTCTCGGCTGAGGAAGACCTGAATCCGCTCCGGGCGCGTGTCCAGCCCCCCGATTTGGGTCCGACCTGGGGGTTCGCTAAACTGTTCCGGTTGCCTGCGGGAGCTCTGCCCCGCACTTCGGCCGCGAACCCACAGTGGTTGATCTCCAGTTTGGTGTGAAACCGCTGGCAGGCGTGCGTTTGAAGGGCAACTGACCATGCCCGTCGGGTCGGCAATCCGGCGTGCATTTCGTCCAGGTCTAGGAGGAGCTGAAGTGATTCAGCAGGAGTCGCGGCTGCGCGTCGCCGACAACACGGGTGCGAAGGAAATCCTCTGCATCCGCGTGCTCGGTGGCTCGTCGCGCCGCTATGCCGGCATCGGCGACATCATCGTCGCCACTGTCAAGGACGCCATCCCGGGTGGCAACGTCAAGAAGGGCGAGGTCGTCAAGGCCGTCGTCGTGCGCACCGTCAAGGAGCGCCGCCGCGCTGACGGCTCGTACATCAAGTTCGATGAGAACGCCGCGGTGCTGATCAAGGCGGACAACGATCCGCGTGGCACCCGCATCTTCGGCCCGGTCGGCCGTGAGCTGCGTGAGAAGCGTTTCATGAAGATCGTTTCGCTGGCGCCGGAGGTGCTCTAACTATGAAGGTGCACAAGGGCGACACGGTCATCGTCGTCTCGGGCAAGGACAAGGGCGCCAAGGGCAAGGTCATTCAGGCCTACCCGGCGACCGGCAAGGTCCTGGTCGAGGGCGTGAACCGCATCAAGAAGCACGTCGCGAACTCCGCGAACCAGCGTGGCGCCAGCTCGGGCGGCATCGTCACTCAGGAAGCGCCGATCCAGGCCTCCAACGTGATGGTCGTCGACTCCGACGGCAAGCCGACCCGCGTGGGCTACCGCACCGATGAGAACGGCAAGCGGGTCCGCATCTCCCGTCGCAACGGGAAGGACATCTGAGATGACTTCTACTGACAAGGTGCAGCCGCGTCTGAAGACGCGCTACCGCGCCGAGATCAAGCCGGCCCTGAACGAAGAGTTCAACTACGCCAACGTGATGCAGATCCCGGGCGTCGTGAAGGTCGTCGTGAACATGGGTGTCGGCGACGCCGCCCGTGACGCCAAGCTGATCAACGGTGCGGTCGCCGACCTCACCCTGATCACCGGCCAGAAGCCCGAGATCCGCAAGGCCACCAAGTCCATCGCGCAGTTCAAGCTGCGTGAGGGCATGCCGATCGGCGCGAAGGTCACCCTGCGCGGCGACCGCATGTGGGAGTTCCTGGATCGCCTGATCTCCATCGCGCTGCCGCGTATCCGCGACTTCCGCGGTCTGTCGCCGAAGCAGTTCGACGGCAACGGCAACTACACCTTCGGTCTCTCCGAGCAGTCCATGTTCCACGAGATCGACGTCGACAAGATCGACCGTCCGCGTGGTATGGACATCACCGTGGTGACCACGGCCACCAACAACGAAGAAGGCCGCGCGCTGCTCAAGCACCTCGGCTTCCCGTTCAAGGAGAACTGATCCATGGCTAAGAAGGCTCTGATCAACAAGGCCAACGCCAAGCCGAAGTTCGCGGTGCGTGCCTACACCCGCTGCCAGCGCTGCGGCCGCCCGCACGCCGTCTACCGCAAGTTCGGCCTGTGCCGTGTCTGCCTGCGCGAGATGGCCCACCGCGGCGAACTCCCGGGCGTCCACAAGTCGTCCTGGTGACTTACCGGTACTCGTGACCGCGTAAT
>NZ_JBSGBY010000513.1:0-6180 GCF_053601505.1 Nocardia sp. NPDC004722 | reverse complement strand
GTCGTCTTGAGCAGTCCAGTGCACTCAGGCGATCCAACCCGATCAGACGGGGCGCAGTGCGGCAGTCCAACGCGGCCCGGCGGCGCAACGCGGCCAAGCGATCCAACGCGGCCCGGCGGCGCTACGCGGCTAGGCCGTCTGACCTGTTCAGGGGGTTCAACCCCGCCAGGCGGTTCAGTGTGCTCAGGCGGTCCAACTCGCGGTGGAGCGACGGGTGGTGTGGCTCGCCACCGCGACCGCCGCCAGGATGACGGTGGCTACCCCGAGCGCGGCGGGAGCCGCGTGGTGCACGACCAGGGCAGCGCCGACGGCCGCGCCCCCGAACATGGCGGCGATCGGCACCAGCCGCCGCCCGACCCGACTACCGGATCCGCCCGCGGGCGCGCTGTCGGCGGCGATCCCGGTCAGAGTCAAGGTGAGCACGGTCGTCGTGAGATCCGGTACCGCGAGGGCGCGAGCGGTCGCGTTCTGCAACCCCAGCCCGAGTCCAAGCAGGACGATCAGAACCGTCAGCGACCAGCCGTGATAGGGGCGCGGCGCGACCATCGCCGTCACGAAAGCCGCTGCGACCAAACCCAATTCGACCCAGGCGGCCACATTCAAATGCCGTCCACGATGCACCCCGAGGCGAGCGCGTACCCGCCCTCCAGCCAACGCCCCGAGCAGAAACGCGCCCACCGCCAACACCAGCGCCCACCAGACGAACCCGGGCGCGCCACCCAGCGCGAACCCCGAGAACACCACATTGCCGGTCATATTCGCGACCAGCACATGCCCGAGCTCGAGATAACTGAAGGCATCCACCAACCCGGTGACGACCGTCAACGCCAGCAGCATCGGCGGCAGCGGCCCATGCGGCTGCCCCGCAGACGGCACGATCACCCGCACCGCGTCCGCGACATGCTCTCTCAACGACCCACCACCGGATTCCGCTCGCATCCGACGATTCTGACGCCCGCCCCCGGCATCGCCGACCATCCTGGCGCGTCAAGTCGGACGTGAGTCAGTCGCGATGTCACGCGCGACGGGAAACGCCCGCCTCCGCAGGGGTGCGGGGCGGGCGTTTTCCGACAGCGACGGGCCGCTATTCGGCGGCGATGTCCTCGAGCGTGGTGATCAGCGTGCGGACCGGGACGCCGGTGCCGCCCTTGCCGATGTAGCCGAAGGGTCCGCCGGTGTTGTAGGCCGGGCCCGCGACGTCGAGGTGTGCCCACTGCACGTTCTCGGGCACGAACTCCTTGAGGAACAGACCTGCCGAGAGCATGCCGCCCCAGCGGTGCGGCGCGACGTTCGCCAGGTCCGCGATCTTGGAGTTGATGTCGGCGCGGAGTTCGGCGGGAAGCGGCATGGCCCAGGCGTTCTCGCCGATCGACTGGGACAGGCGGGCGACGCGGTCGCGGAAGGCGTCGGTGCCCATGACGCCCGGGGTGCGGGTGCCGAGGGCGACCATCTGCGCGCCGGTCAGCGTGGCGACGTCGATGATGTAGTCCGGTCCGTCCTCGCCCGCCCGCACGATGGCGTCGGCCAGGATGAGCCGCCCCTCGGCGTCGGTGTTGATGACCTCGACCGTGGTGCCGCCGTACTGGGTGAGCACGTCACCGGGCCGCTGCGCGGTGGCCGACGGCATGTTCTCGGCCATCGGCACGGTGGCGATGACGGTGATCGGCAGGCTCAGTCGCGCCGCGAGCAGGGTGGTGGCGATGACCGCCGCCGCGCCGCCCATGTCGGAGGTCATGTTCTCCATGCCCGCCGCGGGCTTGATGGAGATGCCGCCGGTGTCGAAGGTGATGCCCTTACCGATCAACGCCACCTTGCGATCACCACCGGCGTAGGTGATGCGGATCAGCCGCGGCGGCCGCGAGGACCCCTTGCCGACGCCGAGAATGCCACCGTAGCCCTGGGTTTCGAGTTCCTTCTCATCCAGGATCTCCACCTGCAACCCGGCGGCCTTGGCCAATTCGGCTGCGCGGTTGGCGAATTCGCCCGGGAACAGGTCGCTGGGCGGGGTGTTCACGAAATCCCGTGCGGTGGCGACGGCTTCGGCGATGGCCTGCGCCCGGAAGAGCTCCTCTTCGCCGGAATCCGCTGACGGAACCAGGAATTCGACCCGCTTGACCGGCTGATCGTCGGCCTTCGGCGCGGACTTGGCCGACTTGAACGCGGTGAACTGGTACGCGCCCAGGTAGAACCCCTCGGCCGCCGCACCCAGATCCAGTCCGGACAGCGTGGTGACCGCGGTCGCGACCCCGGTCAGCGCCCGCCCGGCCGCACCGGCCGACTTGCGCACCTGCTCGGCATCCACCTTGTCGGACGCCCCGAGCCCGACCGCGAGCACGAAGTCCACGCCCAGCCCGGCCGGGGCGGGCACCCGGGTGATCTCCTCACCCTTGCCCTTGGCCCCGACGGCCCGAACCGCGCTCAGCAGTGCCGCCCGGGTGTCCGCGTCGAGTACGTCGGAGAAGGCGTCGGCGGGCGCGATAACCGGCCCGTCGTCCGACGAGGTGAGTCCGATGACGAGCACATCGGCGTCACCGATGCCCTCGGTGCGTACCAGTTCCGGTCCGAGCGAACGATCTGCAACAGCTGTCATAGCGACCCACGTTACTGGGCCGCCGGAGCCGCGGCCGGTTGGGCCGCGCTCGCGTCAACGGTCACTGACGTCCGGTTCACCCGGTTCCGGGTCTTTCCCGGCTCGCGCGGAAATACCCTGGATTTCGACACCGCCGTCGGGCATGACTTCGCGGTGTTTCCCACCCTCCGGTGCCCGCGTTTCGCATGGGTGCGCAGGAGGTCTCCAGTGGCGAAGGCGAAGTTTCAGCGGACGAAGCCGCACGTCAATGTCGGTACCATCGGCCATATCGACCACGGCAAGACGACTCTCACCGCGGCGATCACCCGGGTCTTGCACGAGAAACATCCGGACCTGAACCCCTTCACCCCGTTCGAGGCCATCGACAAGGCGCCCGAGGAGCGCCAGCGCGGCATCACCATCTCCATCGCCCATGTCGAATACCAAACGGAGAACCGGCATTACGCGCACGTCGATTGTCCCGGGCACGCCGACTACATCAAGAACATGATCACCGGCGCGGCCCAGATGGACGGCGCGATCCTGGTGGTCGCCGCCACAGACGGCCCGATGCCGCAGACCAAGGAGCACGTGATCCTGGCCCGGCAGGTCGGCGTGCCGAAAATGGTGGTGGCGCTGAACAAATGCGACATGGTGGAGGACGAGGAGATCCTGGAGCTGGTCGAGCTCGAGGTGAGCGATCTGCTCAGCGAATACGAATTCGACGGCGACAACACGCCGATCGTCCGCGTCTCCGCGTATCAGGCGCTGGAGAATCCGACCGGCGCGTGGGGCGAGAACATCACCGAACTGCTGGACGCCGTGGACACCTGGATCGACACTCCCACCCGTGAGGTGGAGAAACCGTTCCTCATGCCCATCGAGGACGTCTTCACCATCACCGGCCGCGGTACCGTCGTGACCGGCCGCATCGAACGCGGGGTGCTCAAGGTGAACGCGGAGGTCGAGATCGTCGGCATCCGCCCGAAGACCACCAAGACCACGGTCACCGGCATCGAGATGTTCCGCAAACTCCTGGATGAGGGCCAGGCCGGGGAGAATGTCGGCCTGCTGCTGCGCGGCATCAAACGCGAGGACGTGGAACGCGGCCAGTGCGTGATCAAGCCCGGTTCGGTCACGCCGCACACCCAGTTCGAGGGCCAGGCGTACATCCTGTCGAAGGAGGAAGGTGGCCGTCACACCCCGTTCTTCAACAACTACCGGCCCCAATTCTATTTCCGCACAACGGATGTCACCGGTGTCGTCACGCTCCCGGCCGAGGTCGAGATGGTGCTGCCCGGCGACAATGTCGCCATGGCAGTAGTGCTGATCCAGCCCATCGCCATGGAACTCGGCCTGAAGTTCGCCATCCGCGAGGGTGGCCGCACCGTCGGCGCGGGCCAGATCACCAAGATCCTCAAGTAGTCCGGTGTGGCCGAGCCCCCGGGGGCCCGGCCACCGCGGTCTAGCCCATCTCCTCCAGCGCCTTGCCCTTGGTCTCGGGCACCCACTTGAGCACGAACGGGATCGAGAGCAGCGCGAACGCGGTGTAGATGACGTACGTGCCCGACAGGTTCCAGTCCGCGAGGCTGGGGAAGCTGGCGGTGATCACCCAGTTGGCGATCCACTGCGCGGACGCCGCCACACCGAGCGCGGCCGCGCGCAGCTTGTTGGGGAACATCTCGCCCAGCAGCACCCACACCACGACACCCCACGAGAGCGCGAAGAACAGCACGAACACGTGCGCGGAGATGAGCGCGGTAATGCCCTGCGCGTGGGGTAGTGACACATTGTCGCCGGACCCGGTCTTGGCCGAGAACGCCCACGCCTCCAGGCCGAGCGCGATGGCCATGCCCGCGGAGCCGATGAGCGCCAGCGGCTTCCGGCCGATCCGGTCGACCAGCACCATGGCGATCACGGTGCCGACGATATTGATGATCGACGTCGTGAACGAGTAGAAGAACGAACTGGACGGGTCGATACCGACGGACTGCCACAGTGTCGCCGAGTAGTAGAAGACGACATTGATGCCGACCAGCTGCTGGAACACCGACAGTCCGATACCGATCCACACCACCGGCAGGAACCCGAACCGGCTGCCGAGCAGATCCTTGAACGTCGAGCGGTGCTCGCTGTGCATGGCCTCCTGGATCTGGGCCACCCGGGCATCGAGATCACCGTGATCGCCCTCGACCTCGGTCAGCACCTCTTTCGCCTTGTCGATCTTCCCGACGGAGATGAGGTAGCGCGGCGACTCGGGGATGGTGAAGGAGAACATCCCGTAGAGCGCCGCGGGCACCACCATCACGCCGAGCATCCACTGCCAGGCTTCCAATCCGCCGATGTGTCCGCGCTGCTCACCCCCGGCCATCTTGAGGATCGCGAAGTTCACCAGCTGCGAGACGGCGATGCCGGTGACGATGGCCGCCTGCTGGAACGAGGCCAGCCGGCCGCGGTAGGCGGGCGGCGAGACCTCCGCGATGTAGGCGGGCCCGATCACCGAGGCCATGCCGATGCCGATGCCGCCGATGACGCGCCACATGGCCAGATCCCACAGCGCGAACGGCAGCGCCGACCCGATCGCGCTACAGGTGAACAGAGTGGCCGCGATCCGCATGACCCAGATCCGTCCGATCCGGTCGGCGATGCGTCCCGCGATGGCCGCGCCGACCGCGCAGCCGATCAGGGCGATGGCCACCACCTGCGCCAGCGTCGCCGACCCGATGTCGTACCTGTCCCGGATCGCCTCGACCGCGCCGTTGATGACCGAGCTGTCGTATCCGAACAGGAACCCGCCCATGGCGGCAGCGGCGGTAATGAAGACGACGTAGACCAGTCCGTCCGCCCCCTGCCCTTGGTCGCCGGGTGTTCGCGCTCCCACCGATGAATTCACGCAGACTCCTTCGTCGTGCCCCGTATTCCCGTGTCGACCCGCATTTCGACAATTGTTGCCGCTGGAATGCTTGTCAACGGTCAGGCAACGCCGGACGGGATTGCGGGGTCTCTCCCGCCGCCGAGCCCGTGTTCGCGGTACCCGCTGCCGCCGCGTCGTACCCCCGTCGATCATCAATCGCTGAAAACCCGCAGGTAGAGAGGCGATTTGACTTTGGTTTATCGCACCACGTAACTTATTCCAGGTCAGAGCGACACGGACACCGACCCGGAGCCCCAAGGGCCTGGGAAACGAGGTTGGACGAGGAGCGCCTGATGATCACACTAGTTCGACCTGACCAGCCGATTTGGTTCTGCTGATGGGTGCGAGCTAAGCTTGAAAAGTTGCCTCGGAGACCTACCGGAACAGAGTTTCGGTGAGGTTCTGTGTGCGTGTGTTCTTTGAGAACTCAATAGTGTGTCGATGAATGTCAGTGCCAAATATTTTATTTGGTTCCAATCATTCTCACCCCCGTGAGGGTGGTTGGACAATTTAGTCAGCTTAATTTCCGAGCTGGCGTTTGATTTGCCAAGGTTTTCGGACTCTGGTTAATTCTTCCGATTTCATCCGTAAGGATGCATTTCGAGAGTCTTCAACGGAGAGTTTGATCCTGGCTCAGGACGAACGCTGGCGGCGTGCTTAACACATGCAAGTCGAGCGGTAAGGCCCTTCGGGGTAC
>NZ_JBSGBY010000512.1:0-6183 GCF_053601505.1 Nocardia sp. NPDC004722 | reverse complement strand
GGAGTCCGAGAACGGTGACGGTTCCCCATACGGTGGTGCCGGTCGCGCACATTCCGGTAGTACCCGCAGGGGCGGCGACCGCCGTCAGTTCGACGACAACGCCGTTGCTGCCGAGGATTCGGTGGAGGGGCGTGGGCGTCGCGGTGGGCGGCGGGGGCGGTCGGGGGACGAGCCGTCTCAGGGTGGGGTGCCTGCGGGTGGGGGGACCGAGGCGCAGGCGAAGGAAGTTTGTTTGCGGATGCTGGCGGATCGGGCGCGGAGCCGGGCCGAGATGGCTACGCGGCTGGCGGAGAAGGGTTTTGCCGCCGCGGTGGCGAAGCGGGCATTGGATCGGCTTGCCGAGGTGGGGCTCGTCGATGACGCGGCGTTCGCGCAGCAGTGGGTGTATTCCCGGCACACGTACTCGGGCAAGGGCAAAAAGGTCCTCGCCGAGGAGCTCCGCCGCAAGGGCATCGCCCCGGAGGACGCCGAGCCTGCCTTGGAGGCGATCACGCCCGAGGCTGAAACCGCTCGCGCCGCCGACCTGGCCCGCCGGAAACTGACCACCCTCGCCCCGGACCTGGACCGCGACAAGGTGATCAGCCGCCTCGCGAGCCTGCTCGCCCGCCGCGGCTACACCCCCGGCACCGCCTACGCGGTCGCCCTCGCCGAACTCGCCGCCGCTGCCGAACGTCGCGAGGACACGCCTCCCGACTCCGAGGAACGCACCACCGACCCCGCATCCTCGTCCGCCCGATCGCAGCCTCCGAGCCGCGGCATCCAACGTCGCGAATTTGCCCCCGACGACATGGATTCCGCCACAGACCTGGTCCGCGCCAAACTACGCACTCTCTCCCCAACCCTCGACCGCGACACCGCCACCCGCCGCCTGGTCGGCATGCTCGCCCGCCGCGGTTTCAACTCGGGCACCGCCTACCGCGTGGTTTCGGCAGAACTCGAAGCGGCATTCCGAACGAATGAGCCTGGCGATCCGACCGAGCCGGCCGCCCAGTCCGCCACCGGTGACGAGACCCACGCTGCCGACGCCTCCGACATCCTGAACGACTCGCCTACCACCTCCGAGGATGACGAGCAGTCCCGTGCCACCGACCTCGTCCGAGCCAAACTCCGCACCCTGCCCCCGAACCTCGACCGAGCCAAGGCCATGAACCGCCTGGTCGGCCTCCTGGCCCGCCGCGGCATCTCCCAATCCACCGCCTACGCGGTGGTGAAAGCTGAATTGGCGGGAACCGGCTACAGCTAGAACCTAGCCTCACAATGTCGGCCCGAGAATGAGCGGAGGTCCGATCTTCACCGCGAGTCGCCGTCCGGAAGGTCAGCAAGAAAGCGCACCAATCTGCGTGCGAGACTGCGGGTTCGTCCGGGAGCAACTACAGCCGCGATGATGCCAGCCGTGATGGTGAGCGCGAGGAACGCCGCGAGCCGCGCGTCGGTCCCGATCCAGGTGATCCCGAATACGAAGGCAAAGGCGGCAACTACCAGCCCGAGCACACAGATCGTTATCTGGGTCGACCATGGCTGTTGGGAACCGGATTCGGGTCGATCCGGACGCGGTGGTGGCGTTGAGTCCGTGGAATCCGGAGGTCGCCGGGCGGCTGAATCACCATCGGCCCGGCTGGCTGAATCTGGATCCGGCACAGAGTCGACGGCACGGTCTTCGGGCATTCTGCTTCTTCTCTTTTCTCGTCATCGATGAAGATGGCCGTGCACGCGGACCGCGCCCCAAGGCCGCGCGTCGGCCGGTACATCCTGGCTTGAAAGCGCTTGCAACACAAGATGATCCGGTTATGGATTGCGCGACCCCCGAGTCGCTCCGCCGGACACGGTAGCAGGCTTTGTTGCGATGCGAACGCCTTATTGCGTTCTGGATCAGACCTCTTTGCGCCAACCGTCCAGGAGTCTCGTTTGTCCTATTGCTACGTAAAATCGGACAATAGAGGAGGTAATCAATCCGAGCGGTCTGGACTTTCGATCCTCTGCGGCTACTCCCCCAATCCGCCGCCTACTCGGTCGTCCGAGGAGATCGCCACCGGTCCGACAGATTCGCGAGGGCCCATGATCTCACGATGATCTTCGACAGCATCTAGAGTCCGACACATGGGTCGAGACCTCGAGGTGGCGATCGCGGATTGGGAACGGCTGACCGGAATCTTGGATCGAGTAGGCATCGAGGGTCTGCGGGACCTGTTCGCCGCACAGCGGGACGAGTTCGACGAGTACATCGAGAAGTCCTACGGCTTCAACTGGGGACCAAATGAAACAGCGCCCTGGTATGGCGATTACCGGTTCGCGCGGGGCACGAATTCCGCCAAGCCACATCACGGTCTCGCCAAGTTGTGGGAAGACCTGTGCGACCGGGACGACATCCCCGCCGACCTGATCGCACAGATCGATCCCTTCCTCGGCCGTTTGCTGCGATGGCGAATCGACGACGATCTGGTGGCCCCATCGGGGTGGCCTGCAGACAAAACCAGAGGCATCAACACAGCCTGCTCACCTGATGAGGTCGCGGACCTAGCTCGCCGATGGCCGTCCTGCGCCGCCCGGTTGGAAGAATTGCGCCCCGCGGCGACGGCAGAAATAGCCGAATGGGCCAACTACAGCAACTTCGATGACTGGGTAGACATTTTGAAGGAGTGGTCACAGATAGTCCGTGAAGCCGACCGCCGCAACTGGGGTCTATTCGTCCTCATCGAATGATGTCGGCCGGATCAGTTCGAGAGTTTGTCCTGGCATGAGAACCGGGTGATGTCGGTGGGGTTGGGTCGGAATCGCTCCCATTGATCGTCGGCGGCCAAGCTCGGGAAGGCCTTGACGAAGTCCGCATGCCAGTCGCTGCTGGTCACGTACGTCATGACATCCTTGGCCAGCTTCTCACAGTCGGAACGGTGCTCTTTGTTGATGCCGATGCCGTAGTAGTTCGGGGTGCCGAGGATCGCGCCCGGCACCACTGCGAGATTGTGATCCGGATCGTGGTCGGCGAAACCATAGAGAATGAGCTGGTCAGTGAAGACCGCGGCCACTTGACCGGCCTTCAACGCCTTGATGCAGTCCTGAGCATCGGGCAGTGGCACATTGAGGATCTCCGGGTGGCGCTGGAGCTCGTTCTGGGACGTGGTTCCGTCCCAGGTGCAGACGGTGGCGCCCTTCAGATTATCGAGTGACTTTATCGGGCTGTCCTTCAAGACCAGAAAGCCCGGAGCGGTCACCGCGTAGGGACCCGCAAAATCGATGTCCTTCACGCGATCCGGAGTGATCGAGAAGGTCGCTACCACCAGATCGACGCGATCCTCCTTCAGCGACTGTGAACGATCGACCGAGCGGATGTCGTTGAAGACGTTCTTGTTCGGTGCCATCCCCTCGGCCCTGGTGAGGTGGTAGGCGACGTCGATGTCGAATCCGGTGCGCTGGTAGGCATCCCAGACGCTCGTGCCTGGCTGGTCGTTCTTCACGCCGATGACCACCCGCTTCTGCTGGAATAGGCTCGGTGTGCCGCCGGAGCCGCCGCACCCGGTCGGCAGTAGCGCAAGCGCGATGAGCGACAGCACGATTCCGCGTCGCCGTGCGGTCTTGAACATGGGTCCCCTTCAATGGTCCCGCAGGACTGCTTTGCTGATGTGGAGGTCGACGACGCAGCCGTGATCGGTATTGAATCTGAGATAGAGAACGACACGCTTCCGCCCATGGTCGAGCCGGACGGTCGCCGTATCGTCGGGCGCGAGCCGGTTTCCGCCGTCCCCGTCGGACGCGGTCGATACCTGAATTGTCGTGTGTGGCACACAGATCTGGTCTCCGTTGATTTCGGAGAAGCGAAAGCTGAGCGCCAGGGCCGAGCGCTGTCGGGGGAGATCGATGGTGACTGTGCGGCGGTCGCCGTCGACGAGACTCGGATAGTCCGTTTGGTGGATCTGATCCGTCACATCGAGATCGGCATGCTTCCAGGCATGGCTCAAGAGCAATCCGCTCATCACGCACAGGGCGACCGACACCGATATCGCCAGCCAGCGCCGCCCACCCTCGAACACCGGAACAGCCGAACCCACAATCAGCGCCAGGAGGCCCGGCAGTAGATAGAGCATCAATTGCCCGAAGTTGCCGGGCAGGCCCAGGAAGAAGGCCACCCCGATCGGCACCAACGCGAGGACCGGGAAGAGCCAATACCCGATCTCGCGCAGCATCACGAACACTTTCGTGACGTTCATATCTCGGCCGACGGTGTTCACCGCGGTGCTTCCGGTTCCGGTCGCGGAAACGGAGATTTCCGGTCGCGGCTCCTCAGTCACGTCGTCGTGCCCAGAACGTCCGCCGACGATTGGTCACAGTCATGTCTCCGCCGACGGTATTGACAGCCACGGAATCATTCCCGATTGCCGAAACCTGCACCGAGGACACTGATTGGGCGATCTCACGGCGTAGCTCGGGCTGTTCGGCGAGCACAGTGCGAATCAATTCGCGGAGCTGCTCGGCATCGGGCAGGTTCTGGTCAGAGTTCTGACCTGAATTCTCATCGGGTCGTCGGCTGATCCGGCTGGTCATCCATCGCGCGATCCCCTGGGCGAGCGCCGTGCCCGCCGCGTTGGCTGTGGTCGTCCCTACCGTGCCGAGCACGTCCAATGCTTGGGTGATTACCTCATCTGGCACAAAGTCGCTCAATTCCCCTCCTGCGGCCATTCGGCGATGGAGTTCAGATCATGCCAGCAGAAGCGTCGAAATATCGGTGTTTCGACGCCGAAATTGCCAGTGGGAGAGGCGTTTACCGCCCATTAACCAATCGCGCGAACGGGGCTCGACCCCTAGGCGCGCGTGCGCTCCCACTCGGTGAGCAGTTAACCCGTCCCATCGGTCAGCAGCTGAATCCGGTGCACCTCGTTGTCTATCTCGATGCCGACCGGCCGGAGGTCGGGAACTTGGCCGCTGCGTAGTGCTTCGGATTCGGGAGTTGTTCATATGCGCCCGACGGGTGAAAACCCTTGGTTTGCAAGGCCGCACCGGCTCGCCGCCCGCTGATTGTCAGTCCTGCTGCGTACCGTGGAAGTCATGGCATTGACGATGGAGGAACGACAGGATTTTCTGGCTCAGCCACATATCGGGGCCCTCGCCGTGGTGGTGGGCCCGGGGCGCGCGCCGCTCAATGTGCCGATCTGGTACCAGTATTCGCCCGGGGGTGAGCTGTGGGTGGTGACCAGCGCGGACTCCAAGAAGGCACGGGCGCTGGCGGACGCCGGGCGATTCAGCCTTATGGCCCAGGTCTTGACGCCGACGGTCCGATACGTGACCGCGGAGGGCCCGGTGGTCAGAACACAACCGGGCACCGAGGAGCTGGTCCGTGAAATGGCCGCACGCTACCTCCCACCCGACAAGGTGGACCCCTATCTGAAATACGCGGAGTCCCTGGGCGACCAGATCGCGATCTTCATGCGCCCCGAACAGTGGCTCTCCGCCGACATGGGTTCCGTCTGATCTACGACACGCACGGCCAGCAGGTGCTCACCCGGGTGGGTGTTGGTCAGTGCAGGGCGCGTAGGTAGCGGTGGCGGTAGAGGTGTTGGGCTATCAGTAGGGCGGGGAAGAGGGGGCGCCAGGGGCCGTTGGGGGCGGGCTGGGTCAGGGAGCGCAGTGTGAAGTGCACTGTGTTGGTGGGGGATCGGTGGAGGAGGAAGGCCTCTTCGCCGGAGACGGGGTGGCCCGGCAGGGTGCCGTAGGCGACGCCGCGGCGGGTGGGGGTGTTCACTACCGCGACCACGCGGACTGGTTCGTGGATGACGAAGGGTTTCGTGCCGACGCTGATGCGGAAGTGGGCATCGACGGTGACGCGGGTGTCGGAGCTGTCGAGTGGGGTGATTCGGAAACCGCTGCGGCGCTTCACTCCCCAGCGGAGGAGTTCGTCGCTCGCCCGCTCCCACAGCTCCATACCCTGGCCGATGGTCACGGTGCGTTCGAACCGCCGGAGGCCGGGCGCGGTGGCACCCCAGACGGGCTCGGCGATGTCGGTGGCCCCGACGGGTGCGTAGGTGAGTTGCTCGCTCATCGGCGGACCGCATGCCATCGGGCTGATTCCATGCGAAACACCCTAGGCATCCGCCCCGGATTCAGTGCAGGACACCGCCGGGGCGGCGGGTGGAGAGCGCTCGCCGGGTGTGGCGGTGGCTGAGGGGGCGGCGCGGGCGTGAGGTCGCCAGGCGG
>NZ_JBSGBY010000511.1:0-6208 GCF_053601505.1 Nocardia sp. NPDC004722 | reverse complement strand
GCATGGTCGGCATCCAGCCTGGGCAACACCTGCTGGGCAAAGAAGATCGCCGTGGCGACCTTGCCTTCGTAGAACGCGCGATCGGGGCCGGTGGGATCGGAATCCAGTGCGGCAAGCGCTGTTTCGGCCCCGATGAGCAGCCTCCACGCCACCAGCAGATCACCGACGGCCAGCAGGAACCGCACCGAACCCAGACCAACCTTGTACAACTCCTCGGGCCGCTCTTGGGCGGCCACGAGATACCCGGTCAGCGCGCCCGCCATGTCCTGCACCCGATCGGTCCCGGTCGACAGCAGCTCACGCGCCACCTTCAGCTGTGCCCACGGCTCGGCGTCGGCGGTCGCGCGGATCTGCCCCAACACGTGCCCCAGGGCGACACCACGGTTGCGAGCGATCTTGCGGAAGAAGAAGTCCTGGGCCTGAATGGCCGTCGTGCCCTCGTACAGCGAGTCGATCTTCGAGTCGCGAATGTACTGCTCGATCGGGTAGTCCTGGAGGAAACCCGAGCCGCCCAGTGTCTGCAACGATTCGGCCAGATACTGGTAGGCGCGTTCGGATCCGACGCCTTTCACAATCGGTAGCAGCAGATCGTTGATCGCGGCCGCGAGTTCGGGGTCCGCACCCGAAAGATGCTGCGCCACCACATCATCCTGATGACCGGCGGTGTAGAGGTAGAGCGATCGCAGCCCTTCGGTATACCCCTTCTGCAACTGCAGCGAACGCCGCACGTCCGGGTGGCGGATGATCGCCACCTTCGGCTCGGCCTTGTCGGTCTGGCGGGTCAAGTCGGTGCCTTGGACTCGCTGCTTGGCGTAATCCAGCGCGGTCAGATAGCCGGTCGACAACGTGGCGATCGCCTTGGTGCCCACCATCATTCGGGCTTCCTCGATCACCTTGAACATCTGCGCGATGCCGTCGTGCACCTCGCCCACCAGCCAGCCCACGGCGGACACGCCGTGACCGCCGAAGGTGAGTTCACAGGTCGCCGAGGCTTTCAATCCCATCTTGTGCTCGACATTTGTGACGAATGCGCCGTTGCGTTCGCCCACCTCCCCGGTCTCGGGGTCGAAGTGAAACTTCGGAACGAAGAACAGCGACAGCCCCTTGCTGCCCGGGCCCGCGCCTTCGGGCCGGGCCAGCACCAGATGCGCGATGTTCTCGAACAGGTCGTCCGAGTCGGCTCCGGTGATGAAACGCTTGACGCCCTCGATATGCCATGAGCCGTCGACCTGCGGGACCGCCTTGGTGCGTCCGGCGCCGACGTCGGAGCCGGCGTCGGGCTCGGTGAGCACCATGGTCGCACCCCAATTGCGTTCCACCATCAGCTTGGCCCAGTGCCGCTGCTGCTCGGTACCGACACCGTGCACGACATTCGCGATCATCGGGCCCGTCAGATACATGTAGGCGGCGGGTTGCGCGCCGAGCACGAACTCGCTCAGCGCCCAGGCGACCATCGCCGGGGCGGCCACGCCGCCGATCCCCTCGACCTTGCCGACCCGCCAGTACTCCGCGTCGTACCACGCGCGCACGGCGTGTTTGAAGTTCTCCGGCAACCGCACCGAGTGGGTCTCGGAATCGAAAACCGGTGGAGTGCGGTCGGTTTCGGCGAACGGCACCGCGACCGGCCCCTCGGCCAGCCGCGCGGCCTCGATCAGCATGGTCCGAACGACATCCGGGTCGAGATCCCCGAAGGCGCCGGCCCCCAGGATGACGTCGAGACCGAACACCTCGAACAGGTTGAATTCGAGATCGCGCACATTGCTCTTGTAATGGCCCACGGTGCCACCTTTCGAGAAAAGGGGATGGTTACCGCATGAGTCGCAGTAGAGCGCACAGAGTTTGATCGCTCACCGGCCACTCTGGATCACGATCATCAGGCTGACAACGAGCTGTTAATGACCGCTAAGTAACGTCGTCGCGGAATTCACGCCATTCGCACACAGGTAGCAGGCAATTCGAACTCGATATGTGAACGGCCGCTAAGTGTTGTATTTCACTGCGCCGGTGTGCGTTCGCCGATCGGGGCCGCTTCGATCCGTTCGCCGATGGCGACCAGAACATCGACGAGATCTTCCCGGCGACGCAGCCGTGGATTGCGGACCGCGTCGATGACCACGGTGGTGGCGGCTCGAATCAGCAAGCGCGCCACCGCGGACGGAACGTCGGGCCGGGCGGCTTGCAGCATGCGACTCCATTGCGCGATACCGTCCAGACGCACCCGCCGATAGCGCTGGACCGCATCGGCGGGCAGGTGGCGGGTCTCGCTGACAGTGATGGCCAGCAAGTCGGGTTCCGCAACGCCGAAACTCGCGAAACTGCGCATCAGCGAGCGCATCGACGCTTCCGCGCTTCGCGTCTCGGAGATCGCCCGCATCAGTGTCAGCTGCAACCACTCGTCCTGCCGCTGGACGATCCGATCGAGGACCTCGGCTTTGCTCGAGAAGTGGTAGTACAAAGCGGGCCCGGAGACACCGACCGCCGCACCGATATCCTCGATCCCCACAGCGGCATAGCCGCGGGTACTGAAGAGCTTGGCAGCCTCGGCGAGCATGCGTTCCGACCTCAGAGCGCGACTCAGTTCGGTGTCCCCCGCTGCGCCGACTGTCCGCCGGGTCACCGCGCCCACGGCGGGCGGATCCGGCAGTCGGGTCCAGATCATCGTGGACACGACAGAATCGAGCACCTGCGCCGCGAGCGGCGACGGCAACTCGGTCCGGTGGTAGGACGGACTCACGGCAACCGACAGCACGCACCAGCTCAGCAACTCGACATTCGCCGCACTCAGCTCCGGCCGACATCCCCGGATCCAGCGCCGTAGATAGCCGGTGAGTCGAGAAGCGCGCACCAGCACCGCCGTGCGGTCACCGGGCTCGAGATTGCGGAACTCCAACTGCCACAACCTCGGAAGCTCACGCAGCTCGAGCGCCACACGAACCAGTGTGGCCGGAACTGCCGCACCGGATTCGTCGGACCGATGGGCGGCCTCGAGCCGGGCCAATGTGTCGTTGAGCCCCGCGAGCAGACAGTGCGCCAGCAACTGCCGCTTGTTGCGGAAGTGCCGATACAACGCCGGAGCCGAGACTCCCACCGCCGCGGCGATATCCGCCATCGAAGTCCCGTGATAGCCGCCGTGCGCGAAGGTATCGAGCGCCGCGTCCAGGATCATGGTGCGCCGACTCCGCGGCCGCCGCCGGCCTGCGGCGGCTCCAGCCTTCCGGGCCACCGATACAGACCTCCCTTGCCACTACCGCCAGTATGCGATACTGACGGTAGCAGCTTGCACGAAAGATCGCCGACCCGCGGCGTCACCGCTTAACGGCGGACGCATCGGCCGGTTGGGCCAGCACGAGCCCACTCAGACCCGTCGGTTGAGGATCGGATCTCCTGCGGCAGCGCGGAATTGGGCAATTGCCATTCGCATGGGGCGGAACGCCATCCTCGCCCGGGTTTCACGGGTTCGTGCCGGTGACCTCTCGGATGAAATCGTCGATGGCGTCCTGCATCTGGGTGAGGCCCGGCTCCTCGAGTGGGTAGTGCCCGGCGTTGTCCAACATCACCAGGCGGACACTCACCTTCGTGATGGGATCGAGAACAGGCTTACTCAATTCGAGTGGGGTCCAGTGGTCCTCGGCGGGCTGGGTGTGCAGGATCGGGCAGACGTCGAAGTCCGGCGGTTCGATGTCCGGGGTGTAGGTGTGGTAGTCGTCGAGGAACCTCATCGAGGCCACGTTCCCCGCCGAAGTCTTGTCTGCCAGCAGGACTTTCATAGCCTCCTCGTTGTTGCACAGCGCGCTCATCTTCGATGCCATCGCCATCGGATACTCCACGCCCTTCAGCGGCGAGTGGGCCAGGGCTTCGATGCCTTTGCTGCCGACGGTCGCGCTGAACTTGTCGTGTGCGGTCGCCATCCACACGTCCTTGTTGCGCTGATCCAGGAAGGTCATGCCGACGATCCCGGCGAGCGTGCCCCGCGGTGCGTGCGCGGCGACGTGGTAGGTCACCATGCCCCCGGCGGACAGGCCGTAGAACACGATCGGACGATCGTCGCGCGACTTCTCGTGCACCAGGTAGTCGGTGGCCATTTGAATCCAGTCGGCGTAGCCGTAGGTGTCGCGCTGCCCGACCTGGGTCATGCCGTAACCCAGGTTGTCGAGCGCTGTCACCTCCCAGCCCCTGTCGGCGAGCGGCTTGCCCAGAATCAAGTTCATCTGCCGGCCGTTGGTGCCCACACCGTGATGCAAGACCACCTTGGCGGGAGCGGCGGGATTGAGGTATCGGTCGAGGTGGATGTCGTTCCCGTTCCACGCCCAGAATTCTTCGGTGGGATAGTCGGCTTCGTCGTCGAGCCGGAGACGGGGTGGCAGGAACTGCTGTAGCTCGCGCCACGCGGATTGGTCACGGTAAACGGTGGCAGACTCGGACTTTCGGTTCATCAGAACCTCCTCCACATTCCTGCGGCACGACAGCTACGTCATGGCTGCGCGCCGCCGGTGACTTCCGGACAGATCAACTCGATGGCCAGACGCAGGCGCCGACGCACCCGGCCCGGATCCTTCAGGTCCGTCTCGAGCCCACGAGTCAGAGCGAGCAGTATCTCGGCTCGTTCCCTCGCGGCCGCCGCAGGCAGCGTCTCGGCCAGCACCCCGACGATGAGCTCTGTCAGCGTGTGCAGGTAGAACTGCGCCAGATCGGCGATGAGATGTTGGTCCTCGGCCAGCAAGTCCTCGGCGTGATGAGGGCTGTCGTGGTGGAGCTTGACAGCGACACCGAGTTTGATGTCGAGGACGCCGAAAACCCGCGCTGCGACAGTACCTTCGGTTTCAACCGCGGCCTGCGCCTTGCTGATCGCAGCATCGAGCATCCGACCGGCCACTTTGCGGAACGCGTCATTCTTGTCTGTGACGTAGCGGTACACCACTGGCCGGGTACGCCGCAATTCCCGCGCAATGTCTTCCATGGTCGTGCGATGCAGACCATGCCGGGTGAAGCAGGTATAGGCGGCCGCGAGCACATCGGCCTCCTGTATGGCGGTTTGCCTGTTGTTCGCCACAGGTTACAGATTGTCGGGAAATCGTAAGTTTGTCAACAATGAAAGTCCGGTCGGTCGATTGCGGTATTGCTCAACCCGCTACTTCCGATCGTCCGCCGAATCGGGATTCCAAGGCGGTCCGCAGCGTGTGGTCGGAATGTCGGAGCGCGACCACGACGAACGGTTCGATCACCCTGCCCAGAGCCTTCCCGGCCAGCCCACCGGGCAGTTCGTACTCGATGTCGACGGCCAATTCGGTTGTCCGCTCGTCGATGCCGAGGAATCGCCAGGAGGATCGGTTCACGAATCCGGATCGGGATTCGGTGCGGAGCAGGCAATTCGGCTTCCACTCGGTGATCTCGATGGTCGAGTGCAGGGTGACGCCGAGCTTCATCGCACCCTCGAAGACAGCACCGTTCCCCTGAGCGATTTCCCCAACCGGGCGCAAATACTCGATTCCGAACATCCACTCGGGGAAGTTGCGGAAGTCTGAGACGTAGTCGAAGGCGAAATCCAGTGGAGTCGCGGCGATTCCGGTGTGATGTACGTGAACCATCTGTTATGCGGATCCGATCAGGAGTTTCTTCTGGACCTTGCCCATTGCGTTGCGGGGCAGTTCTTCGACGACGTGTATCCGGCGGGGACGCTTGTGAGCCGAGAGGGTCTGGGCGACATGATCGATCACGCTCTGGTGATCGTTCACGGATCCGACCACATAGGCGACGATTCGTTGCCCCAGATCGGCATCGGCCTCACCGACCACGGCCGCCTCGCGGATTCCGGGATACGACAACAAGGTCTGTTCGATCTCGCCCGCGCCGATGCGGTAGCCCCCACATTTGATGAGGTCCACCGATTCCCGGCCCACGATCCGATGGAATCCATCCTGATCGACCACGGCGATATCACCGGTGCGGAACCACCCGTCGGCCGTGAACGATTCGGCTGTGGCAGCAGCGCGGTCGAGGTAGCCCTCGAATACGGTTGCACCCGAGATCTCCAGCGATCCAAGGGTTTCCCCATCGGGCGCGACGAGATCGCCCGCATGGTCGACGAGCCGGGTCCGGACTCCCGGCAGCGGGAGTCCGACCCATCCGGGTCTGCGCTGACCACGGAATCGGGTGCTGACGGTGATCAGGGTCTCGGTCATGCCATACCGCTCGATCGGCGGCGCTCCGG
>NZ_JBSGBY010000510.1:0-6215 GCF_053601505.1 Nocardia sp. NPDC004722 | reverse complement strand
GAGGCCGAATACCCCGCCGATGTGGTGGTGCTCGGTATCGGCGTGCGCCCCACCACCGAGCTCGCCCGCGCCGCCGGGCTGCCGCTGGGGGAGTCCGGCGGCCTGCTCACCGATCTCGCCATGCGGGTGCACGGCCACGAGAACATCTGGGCGGGTGGCGATTGCGTGGAGGTTCTCGACCTCGTCTCCGGCGAACTCCGCCACATCCCGCTGGGCACCCACGCCAACAAACACGGCCAGGTCATCGGTTCCGGTGTCGGCGGTGACTACGCCACCTTCCCCGGCGTGGTGGGCACCGCGGTCAGCAAGGTCTGCGACCTCGAGGTCGCCCGCACCGGCCTGCGCGAGCGCGACGCCCACGCCGCGGGCCTGCAATTCGTCACCGTCACCATCGAATCCACCAGCCGCTCCGGCTATTACCCCGGCGCCGCCGTCATGACGGTCAAGATGCTCGCCGAACGCCGCACCGGCCGCCTGCTCGGCGTCCAGATCGTCGGCCGCGAAGGCGCCGCCAAACGCATCGACATCGCCGCGGTAGCCCTCACCGCCCGCCTGACCGTCGAGCAGATCGTCGCCCTCGACCTCGGCTATGCCCCACCCTTCTCCCCGGTCTGGGATCCCATTCAGATCGCCGCCCGCAAATCCGTCACCGCCCTGCGCCGTGAGGCCGTGTCGGGGCGTGCTTGACGATCCGAGAATCTGAAACGAATATGTCTCTGAAAGTCCTGCGGAGTCGGCGATGAGTGGTCAGAATTGATCTCGTTCGAAACTCCGCCGGGAACAGAGGGATTGAACGATGAGCAGGCTGGCGTCCTCGTGCGCGTCGATCCTGGCCGCGGCCGCCGTGGCCGGGACCGCGGTGGCCGGTACCGCGCAGGCGGAGCCGCGGGGCGGGCAGTCGTGTACTCCGTATACCGCGATCATGGCGCCGGGCACCTGGGAGACGCGGTACGACGCGGATCCCCATGTGCCGGTGGGGATGCTGCGGCCGATCGGTGATGGACTCCAGCAACAGCTCGGGGGCGATATCACCGTGCTGTACGCGCCGTACGCGTCGAGTGCCTTCGATCAGGGGTTCAGTTACGCGCAGTCGCTGCGCACCCTCGAGACCCGGCTGAACCGGATGGTGAGCGGGCTGTGCGCGTCCACCCGGCTCATCCTGGCCGGGTACAGCCAGGGGGCGGACGGGATCGGGGACTTCGCGACCGAGATCGGCAACGGGGCGGGACCGATCAGCGCGGACCGGGTGGTCGGGGTCGGACTGCTGGCCGATCCGCACCGCGACCCGAACACCACGCTGTCGCTGGGCGATCCGCAGCCCGGGCACGGGATCGCCGGGACGCGCAGCCAGAACTTCGGGGCGCTGACCGATCGGGTGCGCACCCTGTGCGTCGAGGGTGATCTGTACTGTTCGCTCAATTCCGCCGCGTCCCCGTTCCTCGCGGCGCTGGGCAAGGTGCTTAGCGGTGACGACTCGCCGATCGCCTCGGTCATTCCGGTCACCACCGACTCCACCACCCTGATCGCGCAGGCGGTGAAGGTCGGTGCGGGCTGGACGCAGACCGCCGCCAAGCTGCCCGGCCTGCTCAGCGGTCTGGCCACCGTCCCGACCCTGATCGGCAACGGTGATTTCGCCGGCGCGCACCAGATCGCGGCCGATCTGAATGCCGCGCTGGCGCCGACGGTCAAGGCGGCCGAGGGCGTCGACCTGCCGCTGATCGCCTCGGTCATCCGCGCGGCCGCCGCGGTGGACCCCTCGGGCTGGACCGCCGCCGAGAGCATGATCGCCGACCTGATGACCCGCATCGACCTGCCCCGGATCGCCGCCGACGCCGGGCAGCTCGAGGACACCCTGTGGCGCACGGTCGAATCCATCACCGGTGAGGGCCCGCACGTCACCGGTCAGGCGGCGGCGCTGGCCCAATCCGGTCTCGATCTGGCGGGCGCGCTCATCGGCCCCTTCACCTCCACTGTCCGCGCCAACCTGCACGCCGCGGTCCAGACCGTGCTCACCTTCACCTCGCCGGAGCGGCTCGACGAGCTGTCCCGCCTCACCACCCAGGGCTTCGCGCTGGCGAACTTCTACGCCTCCAACGCCCACGTCGACTACGGCGAGGACGCCCAGATCCTGCTCGATTACCTGGGCTCGCAAGCGAGTTCGTAGCAGTCACCCGATCTGCACGACCCGCGCCCAGCTCGGGGGAGTGCCGGGGACGTAGTGCGGATTGTCCTCGCTCCACGCGGATTCGCGGCGGAACAACCCGATGATGGTGCGACAGTTCGGTTTCGCCGCGGGCCAGGCGGTCTGGCCGTCGGTGAGCACGACGACGACGTCCGGGCGGGTGCGCAGCGCCTTGACGAATCCGGTACGCAGATCGGTGCCGCCACCGCCGATCAGCGCGATGCCCTCGGCGCGGCACAGCGGGTCGGCGACGCGGGCGGCGGTATCACATGACAGGACGGCGACCAGGTCGCGGCGGCCGCCCACGGTGCGGGTGACGGCCGCGGTTTCCAGTAGCGCACTGCCCAATTCGGCATCGCTGACCGAGGCCGAGGTGTCGATGACAATGCTGACCCGGGGCGGATTGCGGCGCAGGCTCGGCAGCACGATGCCCGGGAGCGCGGCCGAGCGCCGGGCGGGGCGGCCGTAGGAGTAGTCGTCGCCCGCGCCGCCCGTCGAGACCGCCGCGCGCAGCGCCGCGCCGAGCAGGTCCCGCCACGGTTGGGGCGGATGCATCGCCTCCTCGGCCCAGCGCCGCCAGCCCCCGCGTCCGTTGCCGGGGTCGCCGATGATGCTCTGCGCCACCCGGAATCGCACGCCGTCGCGTTCCTGTTCGCTGAGCCCGTCGGCGTCGTCGGGCCCGAGATCCCAGGCGCGGTCGAGGCCGTCCGCGCCGCTGCCGCAGTCGAGCCAGGCCAGCTCCCGGGTGTGGCGGCCGAGGCGGAACTGGTGCAGGTAGTCCTCCATGAGCTCCCCGGCGGGCAGCCCCAGCAGCGCGGGGGTGACCGCGTCGGCGGGTTCGATCAGTCCGTCGCCGAACGCGTCGTCGTTGATCTCGGCGTCGGCGGCGATGTTCATGCGCAGCCGTTCGGCCGCGCCGGTGAGGTTGTGCTGCCGCGCGAATCGGTCACTGCGCCCGTGATGGTCGCGCAGCAGATGCGACACCTCGTGCACCAGCACCGAGGCCAGATCCTCGACCGGGCGCTGGGCGACGAAGGCGGGGGATACGTAGCAGCGCCAATAACGGTCTACGGCCATCGTCGGAACGTGCGGCGATTCCACCAGGTGCAGCGCGAACAGTGCGGTGGCCAGGAACGGCCGGGCGCGCACGGCCAGCAGGCGGGCGGCATAGAGCTTCTCGCGATCCAGTCGCGCGGTGTCGCTCGGACCCGGACGGCCGCTCATGGCCGCACCGCCGCGGCGGCCTGTGCTTCCCGCTCCGCTACCCGGCTCGCGGCCCGCTCCGCGCCCCGCGAGACCGACACCATGCCCGCCAGCTCCTCGATGGATTGCGGTATGTCCCAATCACTTCGGCGCAGGGTGGCGAGGGTGGTCGCGGGCACGACCACCAGATCCGGTGCGCCCGTCTCGACGGCTTTCACCAGCAGCGCCCAGGCGGCGTCCCAGCGGGCGCGATCCGGCCGGTTGCGGACTGCGGCCACCACGCCGTCGAGCACCACCTGTCGCAGATCGCCGCGCCCGGGCAGGACTGCGGCGGCCGGATCGGCGAGCAGCGTTTCCGGATCCGGCAGATCCAAACGGTCGATGCAGGTGAGCAATTCGAAGCCGGGACCGTCACCGACGGTGCCGCGCACCAGCTTCGACAGGACATCCGGGCTCGCGTCGGCCGCGGTGGCGAAGGCGATCAGCCGCAGCGTCATCTCCCAGCTGCGCGGCGAGGCCCACGCGCCACCGCGGCGGGTCTCGCTGGTCGGCATCTGATGGACCAGCGCCGGACGCGCGGCCAGCAGCGTGCACACCGCGCGCCGGGCGAAATCCACTGCGCTCGGGAGTTTTCCGGGATCGAGCACGGGCAGTGTCGCGCGCGGCCAGGTGCCCCGCAGCCCGCGCACCACCACCTCGTGATCGTGGGTCCACTGCAGGTGCACGAACCGGTTGGCCAGCGGCGGGCTCAACTCCCAACCGTCGGCCGCCGAGGAGCGTGGGTTGGCGGCGGCGACGATGCGGACCCCGGCCGGTAGCCGCAGCGACCCGATCCGCCGTTCCAGCACCAGCCGCAGCAGCGCGGCCTGTACGGCGGGCGGGGCGGTGGAGAGCTCGTCGAGGAACAGCAGTCCGCGCCCGGCCCGCACCAGACGCACCGCCCAGTCCGGCGGGGCCATCGGGACACCCTGCGACGCGGGGTCGTCGCCGATGACGGGCAGACCGGAAAAGTCCGACGGCTCATGGACACTCGCGATCACGGTGGTGAGCGGGAGATCGAGGGTCTCGGCGAGTTGGGTGAGCGCGGCGGTCTTGCCGATACCCGGCTCACCCCACAGCAGCACCGGCAGATCGGCGGCGACGGCCAGAGTGAGGGCTTCGAGTTGGATGTCCGGGCGCGGCTCGGTGGTGGTGTCGCCCAGCAGGGACAGCAGTTCGCCCGCGATGTCGAGCTGGGATGGGAGTGTGGAAGTCATGGATGAATCACCTTGGGGTCGAGAGGAATCGAGTAGGTCGAAGAATCTCGCGCGCGGTGGCGCGGTCGGCGCTCACGCGGCCGGGTTCAGTTGAAGGTGGCGTTACGTGGATGCGCGCGGTGCGCGGGTCGAGGCCGCGTTGGGGTGCGCGGCCGGGAGCCGGTCAGCCCGGCCCTGAACAACCCGTAGGTGATCCGCCGCCGCTCGGCTTCTTCGAGCGCGTCGCGCAACGCGCCCTCGCGCAGCGCGGCCCCGGGACCTAGCAGACTCTCGACCACGGCCAAAGCACCGGCAATATCCCCGTGGTGCAACCGTTCTCGCACTCCGTCGAGGCAGTCGGGATGCCGATGCGCCCGGTCGATGGCTTGCAGACAAGGCAGCGGAGTCCCCGTGAGCGCGACCAGCAATTCCTCCCGCCGAACCTCCTCCGGCGAATGATCGAGCGCACTCAACACGCCATCCCGCAACCCGATCCGATGCCGCTCACCCCGGCAATCCACCACCCGCGGGTCCCCGGACCGCACTGCGCCGTAACGTGTTTCAGCCGAGTCCTGGACCGTCGCCGACTGTCCTGGTGACGGGGCAAGGGCGGCGGCCACCAGTGGATGGAGCTGCCCGGGAGTGATCGCACCCGTGCGGAGCAACTCCAGATCGGGCAGCCTCCAGGTCGCCGCATGCGGGAGGATCGGGAGTGCTGTCAGCCGCCCACGCGGGTAGTCGGCTGCGATCCGCAGTGCCGCAGGGCCATTCCCGGATGGTGGCAACTCCACCACGATTCGTCGCCGTCCGCCCAGCCGGATCAGCAGTGGCCCGGAGTCACTTGCACTGTCGCGCAAGAGGATAGACGCCTCCGCCGCCCACAGATCCACGGCGCAGGCCGCGGGCATCCGGGCCGCGAGCTCGGTGACCCACTCCGCATCTCCGGTGGTCAGCGCAAAGGCATCGCCGGATCGCGCTGCGCCGCAACGCATTCGCAGCTCGTCGCTGCGGCGCGCATCCCACAAGTGCCGGTGTAGATCGAGTCGGAAGCGGCGATCGGGGCCCTCGTGCGGATGCTCGCCGACGTTGCCGACACGGTGGGAGGCGTCCCACAACACGAGGTTGATCCGCTGACCGGCGTCCGCCCAGGCCGGTGCGGTGCGGGCCACAAGGTGCACCGGACCCGCACCGCCGCAACGAGTTTCATCGTCGCCGTAGCGGGCCAGCGTCAGGGTGAGTCCCGGTCGCAGTAGTCCGTCCGGAGCGATTCTCGGCATGTGCCAGCGCAGCAGATCCGGAGCCAGATGGCGAAGATCGGCCCGCACCCGAGCCGCCAGTTCACGCCCGCGCGTGCGCGCCAGCCTCCGCAGATTGATATCGACATCGAAACCCGCTGCGGCACAAGCGCCACCCCAGTCACCGACCGTACGCCGGGCGGTCGCGGTTTCGATCATCGCAGGCGGCACGGCGTATTCCCGCACGCGCAGCCAGAGGGAAAGTCGGGATTCGTTCCCGTTCGCAAGGAGCATCAGCACTCACCTGTTGCGAACGAGACCCCCAATCCTTGCTCGGAATGAGTCATCATCGCGCCGATA
>NZ_JBSGBY010000509.1:0-6227 GCF_053601505.1 Nocardia sp. NPDC004722 | reverse complement strand
GGATCGGGGAGGGGGTGTAGCGGGCCGCTTCCGGGTTGGCGTCGACCAGCTTCTGGACCTGGGCGATCACGTCGGAGACCTGGGCCTCGGCCGCGCCGATGAAGGCGGAGCGGTCGACCAGGGCGGCGTCGAGGGCGGCGCGGTCCAGGGGCATGCGGTCGTCGGCGGCCAGGCGGTCCAGCAGATCGGGCTCGCGGCCCTGCTCACGCATGGCCAGGGCCACGGCCACCGCGTGCTCCTTGATGACCTCGTGGGCGGTCTCGCGACCCACGCCCGCGCGCACCGCGGCCATCAGCAGGCGGGTGGTGGCCAGGAAGGGCAGGTAGCGGTTGAGCTCGCGGTCCACCACGGCCGGGTAGGCGCCGAACTCGGCCAGCACGGTCAGGAAGGTCTCCATCATGCCGTCGATGGCGAAGAAGGCGTCCGGCAGCGCGACCCGGCGCACCACCGAGCAGAACACGTCGCCCTCGTTCCACTGCGCGCCCGCCAGCTCGGCGCCCATCGAGGCGTAGCCGCGCAGCACCACCTGCAAGCCGTTGACGCGTTCACACGAGCGGGTGTTCATCTTGTGCGGCATGGCCGAGGAACCCACCTGGCCGGGCTGGAAGCCCTCGGTGACCAGCTCGTTGCCCGCCATCAGGCGGATGGTGTGCGCGAACGAGGACGGTCCCGCGCCCACCTGCACCAGCGCGGAGAGCACATCGTGGTCCAGCGAACGCGGGTAGATCTGGCCGACGCTGGTGAAGACGTTGGCGAAACCGAGGTGCCCGGCCACCTTCTGCTCCAGCTGCGCCAGTTTGGCCGCGTCGCCGCCGAGCAGATCCAGCATGTCCTGGGCGGTGCCCATCGGGCCCTTGATGCCGCGCAGCGGGTAGCGGTCGATCAGCTCCCGCACCCGGGTCAGCGCGATCAGCAATTCGTCTGCGGCGGAAGCGAATCGCTTGCCCAGCGTGGTGGCCTGCGCCGCCACATTGTGCGAGCGGCCCGCCATCACCAGGGTCTGGTACTGCGCGGCCCGCTCCGCCAGCCGCGCGGCGATCGCGACACCGTGGTCGTACACGTGCTCGAGCGAGAGCCGGATCTGCAGCTGCTCCACGTTCTCGGTGAGGTCGCGCGAGGTCATGCCCTTGTGCACGTGCTCATGCCCGGCGAGCGCGTTGAACTCCTCGATGCGGGCCTTCACATCGTGGCGGGTGACCCGCTCGCGCTCCGCGATGGACGCCAGATCGACCTGGTCGATGACCCGCTCGTAGTCCTCGACGACCCCCGCCGGAACCTCCACCCCCAATTCGGCCTGCGCTCGCAACACCTCGAGCCACAACCGGCGCTCCAGCACGATCTTGTGCTCGGGCGACCACAGATGAACCAACTGCGGACTGGCATAGCGAGTGGCGAGAACGTTAGGCACGAAGGTCACGTTTTGCCAGTTTACCGGTGGGTTTCCCGCCGGTTTGCCCCAGTATCGCCACCCACAGCCCGACTCCCGGCCCGCACCCTGTTTGCTGTCCCGCACTTGGGGTTTCAGCCATCCGCCAAATTCTGGCGGGGTTTCAGGGCTGGCCCCCGAGCCGTTCCTCCATTGGGGTTTCAGGGGCTTGCCCCTGAGAGTCCCGAGAGGTGGGTCATGCCGGTGGGGCGACGATGTCGATGATCTCGAGCAGTGCCACCCGGGCCATGCGGCGCGGCTGAGGGTCGAGTTCACCGAGCGCGGTCACCACCGCCCCATCGACTACCGCCACCAAGCGGCGGGCCTGTTCCGCGCGCACGATCCGATCGGAGCGCCGCAGCACGTCGGCGAGCAGCTCGTCGAGCTGCGCTCGTAGTCGGAGCTGCACCTCGCGTAGTTCCTTGTGCCGGGCCGAGGCCACCGACCGCTCGTACCGGGCGATGAGCTGCCCGCGGGCGTCCTCGTCCTGAATCTCCGGACCCACCAGCAGGTCCAGCACGAGTTCGACGGTGGCGTCCGCGCCGCGGCGGCGATGCGTCACCTCACCGACGCGGCGGCGCATGGCATCCAGTTCGGCATTGCCGGAGAATTCGACCGCGCGGGCGATCAGATCCTCCAGCGATTCGAAGTAGTAGGTGGTCGACGCGAGCGGCAGATCCGCCCGGGTCGCCACCGAGCGGTGCCGTACCGCCTCGAAGCCGCCCTCGAGCAGTAGCTCGGCGGCGGCACAAACCAGCGCTTGGCGACGCCGTTCGCCTTTCGGAGTCGTCGCAGTGGTCACGGTGCAATCGTGCCAGTCATCTTCGACGCTGTGTGCATTTTGCCCACCGCGTTCAAACTGCTTGGCAGATCAGGCCAAATACCGTTCCAACCGGTCGAGTGCCTCTTCGATGTCGGCACCGGCTCCGGCGAACGAGAAGCGAACTGTGTGATGGCCGTTGCGGGTGTCGAAATCGATGCCGGGGGCCAGCGCCACACCGGTGGCATCGAGCACCTCGGTGCACCAGCGCATCGAATCATCGGTCAGGTGGGCGATATCCGCGTAGGCGTAGAACGCGCCATCGGCCGGGGCCAGGTCGGTGATGCCGAGTTTCGGCAGCCCGGACAGCAAGAGCTGACGGTTTGCCGCATAGCGCCGCACATGACCGTCCAGTTCTGTTTTCGACTCGGCGCTGAAAGCGTGCACGGCCGCAAACTGGGAAATAGCGGGCGGGCACACGGTCATATTGGAAGCCAAGCGCTGCAAGGCCGGACGCAAAGATTCCGGCACCAGCATCCAGCCGAGCCGCCAACCCGTCATGGAGAAGTATTTCGACACCGAACCGATCACCACCGCCTCGCGCGAGGTCTCCCACGCCGACGAGGTCGGTTCGGTCTCCTCGTCGTAGACGATGCCGTGATAGATCTCGTCGGAGATGAGCAGCGTCCCGTGCGCGTCACACCAGCGGGCCAGCGCCGCCAGCTCGGCGGGCGCGATCATGGTGCCGGTCGGATTGGCCGGGCTCGCCACGATCAAGCCCGCGGGCGGTTCCGGTAGCGCCTCGAGCATCGCCACGGTCGGCTGGAACCGGGTCTCCGGGCCGCAGTCCAGCTCCACCACGTCGCAGCCCAGCGCCGTCAGCGTATTGCGGTAGGCCGGATACCCCGGCCGGGCCACCACCACGGTGTCGCCGAGGTCGAACGCGGCCAGGAAGAGCAACGTGAACGCGCCGGACGAACCGGTGGTCACCACGACGTCCTCGGCACTCACCGCCACCCCGTAGGTGTCGCGATGATGCCCGGCGATGGCCTCCCGCAATCCCAGGATCCCGAATGTCTCGGTATATCCCAGCAATTCGCTGTCCATGGCGGCCTTCGTGGCCCGCAATACCGCCGCCGGAGCGGGCGTCGACGGCTGTCCCGCAGCCAGCACCAGCACATCTCCGTGAGTCCGGGCCCGTTCAGCTGCTGCTTTCCAGACGTCCATCACGTAAAAAGGTGGAATGGTCGACCGGCGAGATTCGATACGCACCCGACAGACGGTAGAGCACCCGCTCCCCCGGCTGTCCGGGAACGGTCGTGCGAATGCCTGAGGAGGGCACAGTGCAGGGGGGACCAGCAACCACCGGGAACACCCCGGAGGCCGACCCGCACCCACCCGAACCCGGCCGGACCGACGAGACCGCAGACCCCACTCGCGCCGAACCGGCGGGCAGCTATACGCCGGGACTGCGGTCGTACCTCGCGTACGAATCGCGGCCGTCTCGGATCCGGGAGTTCCTCGACGAGGCCGGGCGAGATCTGCGCACTTTCGCGCGACAGGTCGTTGCCTGGCTGCGGGTGACCGCGCCGCTCGTAGGGGCTTGGGTAGGCCGGATGTGGCGGGAGCGGCCGCGGTCGTGGGGTGAGGCGGTCGAGCTGGCGGGGCGGGGGCGGGCCGAGGCGCGGCGGCGGTGGCCGACGGTGCGGGCGTGGAGCATTCAGCATCGGGTGTTGATCGGGGGGATGGTCGCGGTGCTGGTGTTCGCGGGGGCGGACGGGGCGCTGGGGTTGACTCCGACCGATGCGCCGGTGAGTCCCGGTGTGGCGCTGCGGGTTCCGGTGCAGTTCCCGCTCCAGGTGCAAGCCACGCCGGAGACGTCGAAACGGTATCTGGACGCCATCGCCAACGGGGAGCACCTGCGCGAGCAGGCGGTGGTGTCGGCGGCCGCGGCGTCGACACTGGAGCGGGCCAAGGCGGAGGCCGCGGCCGCGGTGGCCGGGCAGCCGCAGCCGTGGATGACCCCTGCGCCGGACAGTTCGCTGCCGCCCGGCTTCGTGATTCCCGGCCTCGGCGGGTTCGCGCTGCCCGCGAAGGGCGTGTTCACCTCCGGATTCGGCGCGCGCTGGGGCACCTTCCACGCGGGCATCGATATCGCGGCTCCGATCGGCTCACCGATCTACGCGGTCGCGGCGGGCACGGTCATCGACGCGGGCCCGGCCTCCGGTTTCGGGCTGTGGGTGCGCATCCGCCACGACGACGGCACCATCTCCGTCTACGGGCACATGTACGACTTCTCGGTGTCGGTGGGCGAGCGCGTCCCGGCGGGTCTGCAGATCGCCCGCATCGGCAACCGCGGCGACTCCACCGGCCCGCACCTGCATTTCGAGATCATCATCGGCGGCCAGCACGTCGACCCGCAGCCCTGGCTGGCCGCGCACGGCATCATCATCGGATAAACGACTACGCCGCCAGGTAATACGACAGCGCCCGCCCGAACTCGGTTCGGGCGGGCGCTTTTTCGACCGTCGTGTCAGACCTGGGCCGGGATGCTGATGCGTCCTTCTTCGGCCGCCAGCCCGATGTCGGAGCGGAAGTGGCCACCCGGCAGCTTGATAGCGGCCAGCCGGTCGTAGGCGTTCTTACGCGCCTCGGCGAGATCCGCACCCTGCCCGACGATGGCGAGCACGCGGCCACCGGCGGAGACCAGCGCACCGTCCTCACGCTGCGCGGTACCCGCGTGCATGACCTCGGATTCGGTTCCGGTGCCGGTGGATTCGGCCCCGGTGATGACATCGCCGCTGCGCGGGCGTGCCGGGTAGTTCTCGGCGGCCAGCACCACGGTGACGGCCGAGCCGTCCTTCCAGCGCGGCGCGGCCACCTGGTCGAGGGTCCCGGTGGCGGTGGCGTGCAGCAGCTCACCGAGCGGGCTGTCGAGCAGCGCCAGCACGGCCTGCGTCTCGGGATCGCCGAAGCGGCAGTTGAATTCGATCACCGCGGGCCCGGCCTGGCCGACCGCGAGACCCGCGTACAGCAGGCCGCTGAACGGCACGCCCCGGCGAACCATCTCGGCCGCAACGGGTTTCACCACATCGTCGACGATGGCCTGCAACGTCTCGTCGGGCAGCCACGGCAGCGGCGTGTACGCGCCCATGCCACCGGTATTGGGCCCGGTATCACCGTCGCCGACGCGCTTGTGGTCCTGGGCGGGCAGCAGCGGCACCACGGTCTCGCCGTCGACCAGGCAGAACAGCGACACCTCGGGTCCGTCGAGGAAGGACTCCAGCAGCACCGGATGCCCCTGCTCGAGCAGTTCCGCGCCGTGCTCGCGCGCGACCGAGCGGTCCGCGGTCACCACGACGCCCTTGCCCGCGGCCAGCCCGTCGTCCTTGACCACCCAGGTCGGCCCGAAACGATCCAGCGCCGCGTCCAATTCGCCCGGGTGATCGACGATCTCGCTGTGCGCGGTCCGCACGCCGGCGGCGTTCATGACGTCCTTGGCGAAGGCCTTCGAGCCCTCGATGCGCGCCGCGGACGCGGACGGCCCGAAGGTCGGGATCCCGGCGGCCCGCACCGCGTCGGCCACGCCGAGCACCAACGGCACCTCGGGTCCGATCACGACCAGGTCCACGCCCAGCTCCTGCGCCAGCGCGGTCACCTCCGCCCCGGAGGAGGCGTCGACGGCACGCACCTGCGCGTGTTGGGCGATGCCCGCGTTGCCGGGCGCGGCGTAGACCGCGGTCACCGCCGGGTCCTTCCGCAACGCCAGGACGAGGGCATGTTCACGGGCTCCGGAACCGATGACGAGTACGCGCACGGCAGACAGCTTAAAGGGCTGGCCCGCGGTGACCGGTAGCGGTCTGTCGAGCGTTCGCGCGAGGGCGAACATCCGCGCGTAATGTCCCCCACATGGCTTCTGTTTTCTCCGCAATCATCAACGGTCAGCTGCCGGGCCGGTTCGTCTGGGAGGACGAGGAATTCGTCGCCTTCCTGACGATCGCCCCGGTCACCCAGGGACACACGCTGGTGGTGCCGCGCCAG
>NZ_JBSGBY010000508.1:0-6241 GCF_053601505.1 Nocardia sp. NPDC004722 | reverse complement strand
GCTCGCGCCGCCGCCCCCACCGCCTCCGGCGTTGCCGCCTCGGGCGGGAGCCGCGCCGGTGGCGCCCTTCATCGCCGAGCTGGCGGCCGCGCCGACCGCGCCCGCGCCGATGAGCGCGCCGGAGATCCCGCCACCGAGCGACGTCAGCGGCGAGACCAGCCGCATGAGGGCGGGCAGGACGAGGGCGGTGGAGCACAGCAGCACGACCCCGACCAGGGCGCGTTGCGCGTCGTCGGTCGAGGGCAGCTGCCCGGATTTCGCTGCGTCCGCGGCGGTTTGGCCTGCTTTGCCCGCGGTGGTGAACGCGATCATGTACACCAGCGCGGCCATCGGCTTGTAGAGCACGAACGCCACGCACCAGCACGTCAGCCGGTCATACAGGCCGCGTCCGGCGTGGGTGCCGGAGCTGGCGGCCGCCAACGGCAGAATCCCGACCGCGACCACCAGCAGCCCCTCGCGCACGACCGCGAACACCGCCTGGGCGATCGCGCCGACCATGCCGAGGATCGCGACCGAGAACATGAGCCCCGGGCTGAGCGCGGTCAGGGTGTTGGTGGTGACCATCGCTTCGGCGACGCCCTTGGCGTTGTCGTGGGTGGCGTCGTTGATCACCCACTCGGCGAACGCATCCGAGGCTTGCGTCGCTAGCACCAGCACGGTGGAGAACACCGCGGAGGCGAACACCGAGCGGGCCAGGACCCGGAAGGCTTCGGTGGCGTGGTCGGCCGCGCCGGAGCGGTGCGCCATCGCCAGGCGGATCGCGCACATGATCAACGATCCGGCCAGGCAGAACACCTGCAACTGGAAGGTGTAGCCGCGGATCGCGGTGAACAGATCGGCTTGCGAAACCACGTTGCTGGTGGGGATTTTCATCCACCACGTCAACGACAGGATGATCGCCTGACCGAGTCCCGTGAGCAGGGCGTCGACGGCTTTGCCGAAGGTGCTGTCCCAGGCTTTGTCCTTGGCCGCCTGCACTGCCTCGCCGGGGTGGGTGACGACGTTGCCGACCTTGCAGCCGTCACCGAGGACATCGCCGAGGGTGCCCATCCCGGGCAGGTCGATCCCGCCGACGGTCTTGCTGACGTTGTCGCACACGGTGTTGAACCCGAAAGTCCCACCGCCACCACTGTTGTCGTCAGCTGTCGCGGTCGCCGCCGGGCCCGCCACCGTGAGGACGGCGAGCAGCAGCGCGGCCAGGGCTAGGAATAGTCGCCGGGCGGGGCGACGCGCGGTCACCATTTCGTCCACCCGTCGAGGGAGCCGATATAGGAGGCGGGCAGGTCGCCGCCCGGGGCCAGGCGCAGCCGCCATTGCCCGTCCCACACCATCGTGATCTGCGAGGCCCGCCACCGTGTCGGTCCGCCCGCGTTCGCGGCGGGGGCTTTGGTGGCCAGGCGCAGGATGCACAGATCGCCGGTGGCAGACCAGGATTCGATGTGGAAGGCATCCGGGGCGACCAGCCAGCGGGTATCGGTCGCGGGGGCGAGGGCGGGAACCTTGCCCGCTGCCACCAGATTGTCGAACTTCTCGTGATCGGCGTCGGTCATGACCTCCATGCGTTCGCGCACCGGCCAATTCCCCGGCTGCGCATACGATTCCCACAACGCGTACACCCCGGCCAGCGCCGCGCCTTGCGGGGTGTGGGAGTAGCCGACCGGCAGCCCGTCGACCAGCGCGGTCGGCCCGTCGGACGTCGAGAACGGCACCGAGACCGCATACACGCGCTGCCAGCCGCCCTGCTCGGGCAACAGCGGGGCCGCGGTCAGGAACGCCGGGTCGTCGCTGGTGTGCGGTCCCCTGGTTTGCGGCAACGGCTGCCCGTCGGGGTTGTTCGGGATATCGACGCGGCGGCCGAACGCGTCCACGTCCGGGACCGCGAACCCCGTCTTCGGCTGCCCCGCAGCTGTGCTAGCCGGGCCGGAGGAGGGTGCGGCGCCTGAGGATTCGTCGCTGTCGCCATGGTGAAGAACCGCCACGGCGATCGCGGCCAGGATGATCGTGGCGACCGCGACCAACGCCAGCATCAGCGTGATCGACGAGCGCCCGCCCTTGCCGGACTCCGGCGTGGTGGGGGCGGGGCCGGTCATCGGGTGGCCTCGAATCGGGTCACGTCGGCGGGCAGCGCCGGGATCGATTCCATGGTCACGGTTTTCGCGGCCGGGTCCGGCAGCAGCAGCCGCCAATCCCCTGCCTGCCACTCGATCACATGGTGGTAGGCGGCCAAGCTCGCGTCCGAGAACCGTGTGTAGATGGTGATTTCGGCGCGATCAGGGGTGTAGGAGCCGAACCGGTAGCCGAGCACGGTAGGGGCGAGTTTCGGGTCGGTCGGGGCGGTGATGGAGATCCGCGCGCGAGCCAGCACCCAGTTGTCCTTGCCGGGGCCGCGCACCAGGGACGCGGCCGCGAACTGCGGCCAGGCCGAGTCCGGGGAGACGCTGGTGCGGATCGAATCCTGGATCGTGGCCAGCACCGCACCCTGCGGCGTATGCGAATAGCCCGTCGCGGCGGAGGTTTGAGCCGGGCCGTCGACGGAGCTGAAGGGCACCAGCACGCCCTGCACCGGCTCCCACCGCACCGCGGCGGGTAGTTTCCCCAGGTCCGGGGCGGTCGAGGGGTGGGCGTCGTGGTGGCTGCCGCAGCCGGTCAGGCCGAGGGCCAGGGTGAGCAGCGCGGTGGCCGCGAACGGGTGTGTGCGCATCGGTTTGTCCTTTCGTACTCAGCGATTGCTGTTGGCGGTGAGTACTTCGAGGGCGATGCCCATCGAGGCGTTGGCCAGCACAGCGGCGACCAGGGAGCGGATGACGGCGTTGTGGGCTTCGGCGTAGGTCTCCACCGTCGAGTGCCGCAGCGCGAAGTACTTCCCGGCGGCGACGATCAGCCAGACCAGGCAGACCAGCTCGGCGAACCACAGCAGGTAGTCGAGCAGTTGCACGAACGGTCCGGTGACGTTGTCCGGCAGCTGCTTGTAGTCATCGGCGAAGACCGTGTCCATGACCGGGCCCGTCAGCTTCCGGCGGAGGCGTTGATGACCGCGGTCAGCAGCGGCCCGGACGCGGCGATGATGCCGCCGCCGATGAGGCTCGCGGCCACGATTTTCGGGGACTCGCAGACGCCGCCGTTCCACTTCTCGATCGCGAAACGCGCTCCGCCGTACACGATTCCGCACAAACCGAGCAGGTAGGCCAGCCATTTGCCGTAGTTGGCCAGCAGCACCAGCCCTTTGGATCCGGGCGGGGCTTGGGGGTCGAGTTGTTCGACGGCTTGCCAGGTGGTGAGAGCTAGGTGAGTGATCATTTCTGTGCTCCATCCGATTTCGCGGAGGTGGGGGTGGTGCCCAGCAGGGCGGCGATGGTGGTGAGCAGGCTGGTGCCGAGCTCACGCACACCGGCGAGCGGGTCGCGGCCCTTGGCGGGCGGCTCCTCACCGGGAGTCCACACAGGCAGATCCGGGATCGGCGTCAACGGCCAACCCGGCCGCCACGCCACCCGCCACAACCCGCCCTCGGGGACCAGTTCCTCGATGACGCCGCGGTAGCGGCGGATCTGGCCCGGCACCCGCCCGGGTTGGGCGGCCACCGTGATCAGACCGAGCAGCACGACACGGCCGGGACCGGCTTGCCCGCAGTGGTATTGGCGCAGCACATCGTGGGCACGGGTGAGTCCTTCGATCGTTTCGCGCGCCACCAGCACCACGAACGGGGACTCGTCCTCGAGGACCGCGGGCCACAACCGGGCGCAGTCGGCGGCCGGGCCGAGGCTGCGTTGCAGGGAGGTGACCCCCGCGCCGCCGTGGCAGCCCAGCAGCCACACCAGCGGCGGCCGCACCTGATCGTGGGCGACGGGCTTGTGCCACACCCCGATCCGCCGCGTCTCTTCCGGCGGGCGTGCGGCGAAGGCGAGGCCGCGTTCGCGGGCGGCGGTGAGCCGATCGGATTCCGCTCGGCGGGCAGCGCTGCGGCGAGCCGATTTACCTTGCGGCACCATCGGTTTGGTGTCTGGTTCGAGGGTGGCGGTCATCACCGGCTCCTTTCCGTATGAGGGTTGTCAGTTCTCGCTGGTCTCGCCGCCGACGGCGACCGGGCCCGGGGTCGGGACCGCCGGGGTACTCGGCGTCGTCGGGGTGGCGGGATCGCTCGGGGTGGCTTTGGCCGGGGTGGTCGCGCCTGCGGCGGCGGGGGCGACTCCGGCGACGTCACGGGCGGCGGCGGCGAACCAGTCGCCGACCCACGTGGTGGCCGATTGCCCTGCGGCGCTGATGGAGTCGTTCTGGTAGGACCCGTGGCGCAGGATGACGTCGCTGTACTTGGTCCAGGTGGAGACGTTCAGCAGGTCGGTGTTGTCTTTGACGTCGTTGATGACCTCGGTGAACGTCGACTGGATCAACTTGCTGGCGGTGGCGGGCGGGATCAGCTCGGGCACCGCGGCGAGCAGCTTCTCCCCTAGCACCGCCAAACCGGCGACCGGGTCGGCCATGCCGGCGGTGGCGATCTGGGCGATATTCGACGGCGTCAGCACCGTTTTCACGACGGTGGAGATCGCGTTGATCGCGATCGTGCCGACCTTCAGCACGGCCTTGAGGACATCGGACGGGTCGACTTCGGTGCGCGGATCCGAGGCTTCGGCCAGGCTCGCGGAGATGCTCTTGCCGGGGTTCAAGCTCAGGTTGGCCAGGGAAGTGCCGGTGACGTTGTTGTTGACGATGTTCGTGGCCGCCTTGATCGCGGTCAGCCCGAACGCCTGCGTGATGCTGGCCAGGGACTTGAGGGGGTCGTTGCCGATCTCGACCTGCCCGGCGACGTTGGCGACCGTGCGCAGCAGCGCCGCGTTGTCGGGGGCATCACATGCCAAATCGCCAGGGCTGCAGAAGGATGCGACGCGGCCGGTCAGGTCACCGTAAGAAGTCGCGATGTCGCGCTGCGGGCCGATCCCGCCCCCGGAGGCTCCGAGGTCGTTGACCGCGGCTACCGAACCTACTGCCGCACCGGAGGTTCCGGGCACCGGTTCCGGGGTGGCGCGCCCGGGTGCGCCGGGGAAGGTACTCGCCCCACTGTTTCTGGTGGGATCGCCGAACAGGGCGACTCCGGCGATCTTGGCGGCCGGGATAGGCCCGGAGCCTGCGCCGATTTTCTGGGCGAGCATGCTGACCACGTGCGCGCCCTGGCTGTAGCCGGTCAACGCGATGACTGTCGAGGCGCACGACGACGCGATCTGAGAAACCTTGCTGGTCAACGCTGTCAGGCCGTCATTGACCGAGGTCTGATAGTTCGTGGTCGCCGTGCTGGGGCCCATCCCGCCGAAGGACGCGTCGTAAGGGATGTAGGCGCGCTCGACATTGACCTTCGCGTCCTGCGCTTCGGCCATGAATGGTGTGAAAACCGTCGACAGCATGCCGGTATCGGTGGTCGGCGCGGCATCGGGCGAGGATTCGCCGGTGCCCTGCACGCCGAGGGCGTACACGGCCGGACATCCACCAGACGAGTTGTCGGCGGCCGCCAGGGCGGTGGTGAACCCGCCGAGCAAGGTCACGGCCATCAGGCCGGTGGAAAGCCGAAATGCGGTGGTAGTCATGACAGGCCTCCGAGGGTGAGCCGGAATGAGTTGCGGGTCGCGTCCTCGAGGCGCTCCCAGATCAAGACCCCGCCACCGGCCAGGTGACGGTCGTAAGGGATTTCAGCGACCGCGCGGACCCACTTGGCCAGGTGCGCGCGCACGTGCTCGACCGCGCCGGCACCGAACCCGCCGGGGATCTGGTGGCAGACCACGATCACACTGCGTTGAATCAGCCACTCCCCGTGGCGATCCACCAACCAGCCCAGCGTCTGATTCAGCGAGTTCAGCGAGTCCGCGCGGGCGGCCACCACGATCGCCAGCCCGATCCGGGCATCCGCGATCAGAGGCGCGACGAGGCGGGAGGCGACCTGTCCGCCGCCGTCGTAGATCGGGGTGCAGTGTGCGGCCGCCAAATGTCCGCCGACCGCGACGAAGGAGTCTCCGCCCGGTAGCGGATCCGCCGACCGGCCCAGGACCCGTACGCCGAGGGAGGAGCGGCCGGTGCAGGCGTTGACGGCGGTGCGCAGGCCGGGTTGTGGTGTGGCCAGCCAGGATTGGACCGTGGAGACGTTGACCTGGGCGTCGCCACCGCGGGCACCCCGACTGGACCACCACCGGCGACATCGGCTACGTCGACGAGGACGGCTACCTCTACCTCACCGACCGCAAGGCGTTCATGATCATCTCCG
>NZ_JBSGBY010000507.1:0-6273 GCF_053601505.1 Nocardia sp. NPDC004722 | reverse complement strand
GATGCCGATGCATCCGGGGCGATTGCTCGAAAACCCTTCGCGGAACGCGAATTAGCGGCCGAAAGAACCGGTCCAGAGGGTGTTGAGGAGGCCGCCCAGGGCGGCGCTACCGGTGTTCAGAACGCCGTTCAGCGCAGCGGAACCAGTGTCGATGATAACCGGGATCATGTTTCAACCTCTCTCTAGTGACGCCGTCGCTCGGGATTTCCGCTCGACGACTGGGCCCACACTGCCGATCGTTTCTTAGGCGAACCTTTTCCATTGCTAAGAGGTTGCTGAGACGAGGTGTGTGGCCGGTCACATGAGAGAGAACTGTCCAGTTCCTACTGCGGCGGGGCGGCGCCCTGCGAGTAGAGACTCACCTCGCCGTCCTCCCCCAGAAACGCGTTGACCAGCATCGTTCCGCTGGAACGCAATTCGTCCGGGTCCGGCGCGGCGGTGGTGATGGAGATCTGCGGGAGGGCTCCCCAGTTGACGACGAATCGGTCGGGGGGTCCGTTGTCGTCGGACAGATGCGCGAGACGGAACACCGATACCGTCCGGCGAACAATGAGATTCCGGACGACTTCGGCAATTCGCTCGGGGTCTTCCAGCGCGAACATGAAACCGAATCGCAGCTCCGGTGAAGACGCATAGGCTGGCACGAATATCGAGGCTAACGGACTATGGCGCGTCGCGCCCCCGGCGCGCCGCACGGATAGCTATTCATAAGCCTCGGTAACCGATCCCGCTCGGGGCAGGGCGCGTACCGGTGGCGACCGGTGATCGAACCCGTCTCACCCGCCGCCCGCGCAGGTGTCGATCAGCCTTCAACCGCAGCGGCCGTGTGACCGTCTTGTAATGCTGTATAACAATTTTCAGGCAGCTTCGACGATCACGCGCCCGATGGTTGCGCCCCTCCGACTATCGCGCTTTCCTGAATATGTCCCGCATTATCGGACAGTCTTCTCACCGCATCGTCGCGGATTTCCCGGTTACTTCACCGTGTCGCTGGTGGTGGGCTGTTGCGTTCCGGGTGCGGGGCTGCGCCGGAGCCGAGGGGAGCCCCTCCCCGAAACCCCCTCGGCCCTGGCGCATCCAAGCATGCGACGGCGAGGGTGGGATTTTTCATGGCAACCGACTACACCGGAGCGGGATTCGGGGCCGAACTCCCATCGCCATCAACGCTGTTGCGCGCCTTCCGGGAACCCATCGGCTCCGATCGTCGCGATCGCGACGTCCTCGAATCAGCCCACGAACTGGTGCGATGCCACGAGAATCGACATCGCGCCCTGGACGCGGCGCATGCCGCCGACGCCACCCCCGACGATGTCGCCGACTGGACCCACCGCATCGACAAGATCGACATCCAGCGCGACGAACTGGTGACCCGCATCGACGACTGGGTGGCGGCCAATATCCCGCACCGCGCCGGCGCCTCCCTGCACACCGAGACACTCGGCGCGGTGATCGACCGGATGGCCGCGAAATGGGTTGTCGCACAACGGGCCCTGGGCAACAACGGCCAGGACCCGGTGCGCGCACCGAGAGCAACCGACGGACGGCCGCGGCGACGCGCGGTGGCCCACCGCATCAGCGAGGACCGGCCCCGCCACAGCGTGGACACGGACGCCCACCTGCAGTGGTACCGGCTCGCCGAGCTGGCCGACGGCTATCGGGATCTGATCACGGAAGTCGCCCAACACCGCAGGCGACTCCCGACCTGGTGAGAAACCCCAACTCTCGGGGGCTCTCAGGGGCTTCGCCCCTGAAACCCCAGGAGAGTCAGCGGGGGTCAATTACCTCGGCGTCGATGACGTCGCCTGTCTCCACGCGCTCGCTCACGACCGGCTTCGTTGCCGAATCGCCTTGGGCGGGTGCGGGTTCCGGGGTTTCGTCGAAATCGTCGTCGAGGTCGTCGGCCAGGCTCTCGGCCTCCGCGCGCTGGGCGCGGGCGTCCTGCTCGGCGGCCGCGGCGGCCTCTCGCATCTCGATGGCGTCGGTGATCCAATCACCGATCTCGCGCGTCACCTCGGCGACGGTGCCGGTGATGATCGATGCGATATTGCCGACGTGCCGTGCTCCGGACGACGTCAATTCCTGGATCAGATCCTTGTTGCTCTCGAATTTAGAAATCATTCACACGCCCACTTCTGTCTGCGATGCCGTAGTCGCCTGGGTACCCGATTCCGTGTCCGCCCCTCGGCGCATCACGATAACACCGGGATGTGTCGAATTCTTGACCAGGAACGGCGGCAGCGCCAGCTTGAACAGCTTTCCCCAGACCGAGCCGATCTGCGCGGAGAAGCGTCCGGTGTTGTAGGGCAGGCCGTGCTTCTCGCACAGCGCGGCCACCTCGGGCGCGATTTCCGGGTAGCGGTTGGCAGGCAGATCCGGGAACAGGTGGTGCTCGATCTGGTGCGACAGATTCCCGGACATGATGTGGAACAGCTTGGAGCCCTTGATATTGGCCGAACCCAGCATCTGCCGGACGTACCACTCGCCCTGGGTCTCCTCGGCGCACTCCTCCTGGGTGAACGTCTGTACGCCGGAGGGGAAGTGCCCGCAGAAGATGATCGAGAACGTCCACAGGTTGCGCACGATATTGGCGGTGAAGTTGGCCGTCAGCGTGGACAGGAACAGCGGTCCGGTCAGCGCCGGGAACACCACGTAGTCCTTGAGCACCTGGCGGCTGGCCTTGCGCCACTGGCCCTTGACCAGCGTCTTGATCTCCGACCAGGACTTCTTGCCCTTGACGATGTTCTCGACCTCGAGGTCGTGGCCCATCACGCCCCACTCGAAGGCCAGCATCAGGATGAAGGCGTAGAGCGGGTTGCCCAGCCGCAGCACGTTCCAGCTCTGCGCCTCGTCGATGCGCAGGATGCCGTAACCGATGTCGCGGTCCATGTCGAGGATGTTGGTGTAGGTGTGGTGCATGTAGTTGTGCGAGTGCCGCCACTGATCGGCCGGGCAGACCGTATCCCATTCGAAGACACGGGAATTCAGCGTCGGCTCGCGCATCCAGTCCCACTGGCCGTGCATGACGTTGTGGCCGATCTCCATATTGTCGAGAATCTTGGAGATGCTCAGCGCGGCCACCCCGGCCAGCCAGAACGGCGGCAGGAAGCCCAGGTAGAGCAGGCCGCGGCCGGCGATCTCGAAGCCGCGCTGGGCGCGGATGACGTTGTAGATGTACTCGCGGTCGGCGTCGCCGAGATCGGCGGTGATGCGGGCACGCAGGGCGTCGAGCTCGCGGCCGATCTCCTCGACCTGATCGACGGACAGGACCAGTGGACCTTCGGTGGTTTCGGTGAGAATGGCCATTGGAATCCCCTTTTCGGATGGCAATCGTCTAGATGGCGATATCGACGTCCCCGACGGGGGCGCTGATGCAGAGCTGAATGGGCTGATCCGGGTCGCTGTCGAGCTCCCCGGTGCGCAGATTGCGGGTGCAGCCGCTGCGCTTGACGGCCGTGCAGGTGAAGCAGATACCCATGCGGCAGCCGTACTCCGGGCTCAGGCCCGCGGATTCGGCCTGCTCGAGCAGGGATTCACCACTGTTCTCGGCGACCACGCCGCTGTCGGAGAAGGTCACCTTGCCCTCGGCGTCGTCCGGGTTCACCACGGCGGAGGCCAGGGTGAACTCCTCGCTGTGCAGCCGGTCGCCGAGCTGCTCGGCCTCGTAGACGGTGCGCACCGCGGCCATCAGGCCGGGCGGACCGCACAGGTAGGTCTGGGCGATCGGGAACCAGGGCGCGAGCGATTCCAGCTCGTCGTAGCCGAAGTTGGCGTCGCGCTGGGTCTCCGGGTAGCGGAACTCGACACGGACATTGCCGTGCTGCATGGCGATCGCCTCGAGCTCCTGGCGATGCGGCACCCATTCCGGAGAACGGTTGTAATGCAGGAACAGGATGCGGCCGCGGTAGCCCTCGTTGGCCAGGGTGCGCAGCATGGACAGCACGGGGGTGATGCCGCTGCCACCGCTGATGAGCACGATCTGCTCGGGGCGCGGTGCGGGCAGGTGGAAGACGCCGGCGGCGGGCTCGAGATCCACGACCATGCCTGGAATCGCGTTCTCGTGCAGGTAGTTCGAGACGATCCCGTGCGGGTGCGCCTTGATGGTGAGCTCGATGTGCCGGTCGCGACGGCCGTCGGCGTTGACGGGCGAATAGCAGCGGGTGTGGCGAACGCCGTCGATCACCACACCGATCTGGATGTATTGCCCCGCGATATGCCCGGTCCACTGGCGGCCCGGCTTGAGCGTCAGGGTGACCGACCCGACGGCGCTGCGCCGCACATGGGTGATCTCCGCGCGCATCGAGCGCCTGGTCAGCGTGGGTCGGACCAGCTCCAGGTAGCGGTCCAGCGGGTGCGGGGTGGTCATGGTCTTCGACACGAGGTCGAGTAGTCCGACCATGTGAGCCTCCTGGATTTCGGTGCACATCTGTACACTGAGATAGTGTGCCCGGTGAAGCCGGTCCAGTTCAACCGGCAGTTCGTGTGACCCACACGACATCTCACGAATGGAACGAATGTGAACGCATGTATGCTCATCGACGTGAGCGAGCAGGCAGCTACCCGAGTCGAGCGCAAGGAGCGCACCCGCGCCGCACTGCTCGACGGCACCCTCGCCCTGGCCGCCGACCGCGGCTTCGCAGCCCTGTCACTACGGGAGATCGCCCGCTCGGCCGGCATCGTGCCGACCGCGTTCTATCGGCACTTCACCTCGCTCGACGAACTGGGCACCACGCTGGTCGAGGCCGGTGTACGCCAATTGCGGCTGGCGCTGCGGGAAATGCGGCGCACCCCGAATTCGACGCTGGCGCAGACCGTGCGCTTCGTGTTCGAACAGGTGGACGGCAATCGCGATCTGTGGGGCTTCCTCATTCGCGAACGGCACGGCGGCTCGGCGGCGCTGCGCGGGGCCATTTCGGTCGAAATGCAGCTCATCGAGCGGGAACTGGTGGTCGACCTGTCGCGGGTGCGGGCGCTGGACTCCTGGTCACCCGATGATCTGGAGCTGGCCGCCGACCTCATCGTCTCCACGGTCGCCGACCGGATCGCCGACTATCTGATGGCCGAATCCCGCGAGAGCACGCGCACCGTCGAGCGCGCGGTGCTACAGGTCCGGCTCATCGCGCTCGGCATGGGCGCCTGGCGGCCCTGAACTCCCGGACTCCGGTTCAGCGGCCGCGCAGGTCGTCTCCGCGAACCGGCAGCAGCAGCATCAGACCGACGATCAGGACCAGTAACAGGCCGACGATGCCCGCGCGCTCGGCATCGAAAGCCCACACGAAGAAACCGAAAAGGGTTGGGGCGAGGAACGATACGGCCCGGCCCGTGGTGGCGTAGAGGCCGAACAGCTGGCCCTCACGTCCCGGCGGGGCCAGCCGGGCCAGGAACGAGCGCGCCGAAGCCTGTGCGGGGCCGACGAATACGGTCAGCAGCAGGCCGAAGATCCAGAACATCAGCGGACCCGACACCACCAGCAGGAACGCCCCACAGACGATCATGCCGAGCAGTGCGGTGACGATCACCGGCTTCGGTCCGGTGCGGTCGTCGAACCGGCCGCCCAACAAGGCCCCCAGCGCCGCAACCACATTCGCGGCGATACCGAACAACAGCACATCCGCATCCGCGATCCCGTACACCCGCACGGCCAGGATCGCGCCGAAGGTGAACACGCCCGCCAGCCCGTCCCGGAAGATCGCGCTGGCCAACAGGAAGCCGACGGTCCGCCGGTCGGCCTGCCACAGCTCCCGGATATCGCGCCAGAGCACGCGATACGAGCTCAGGAACGCCCGCGCGGGCACCGCCGCGCCGGGATCGGCTGCGGTGCGGGGGACTTCGGGCACGTAGCGGAACAGCGGCAAGGCGAAGACGGCGAACCACACCGCCGCCAGCACCGCCACCACCCGGATATTCAGCCCGTCCGCGATCGGCATCCCGAGCAGCCCGCGGTGCTCCCCCTTCCCCGCGATGAATCCGACGTAGCAGATCAGCAGCAACACAATCCCGCCGAAATACCCCATCGACCAACCGAATCCGGAGATCCGCCCCACCGTGGAGGGCGTGGAAACCTGCCGCAACATGGCGAAGTACGGCACATGTGACAGCTCGAACGCCGCCGACCCCACCGCCAGCAACACCAATCCCACCCACAGGTAGTGGTAGTCCTCGCGCACGAAGAACATGGCCTCGATGCCCCCGACCGTCACCGTCGGCGAGCCGGGTCAAAAACCACGGTCCGGCAAGCGGATTCAGATCTGCGGCACGAGCATAAGCGGACCGGTC
>NZ_JBSGBY010000506.1:0-6286 GCF_053601505.1 Nocardia sp. NPDC004722 | reverse complement strand
GGTCGGTGAGGAAGTCGGCGGCGTCGGAGACGAGCCCGTGCGGCAGGCCGAAGGGCATGCCCGCCACGGCATCGACCGGGCTGCCGAAGGTCACGATGGACTCGACGCCCTTGCCCGCGCGGTAGGCGGCGGTCTGGTAGGCGAACATGCCGCCCTGCGAGTACCCCATGAGATGCACTCCACGCCCGGTGATTTCGGTGACGGAGTCGATGGCGCTGGAGACGGCCAGCACGTGGTCGGCGAGGTCGCGGTCCATGCCGCCCTCTTCGGTGGCCGGTGAGCCGAAATCGACCACCCAGCAGTCGATTCCGCCCTGATGCAGAATGCCGACCGCCCCGTCGGCGCCGTTCACGTCCCAGATCTCCGCGGTCACCATGATCGGCGGCACCAGCACCACCACCGGGCGGTCGGCGACGGTGTCGTCCGGGAAGTAGTGCCGCAGGCGGTACATCCGCTTGCGCTCCACCACCTCGTAGGGCGACGATTCGATCTCGTGCACCAGTCCCCCGAACCGGAGCACCTCGAGCCCGTTCTGTGCGGTCGCGACCAATCGCTCGATCGGACCCACCACGGACCTCGTATTGAATTTCACGGCTTCACTCCCAGACTTTTCCTGGCCTTGACCAGCGTCACCCGCCCCGACGCGTCCCGATGAGCTTGCCATAGCACCACCCTACTGCGCTGGCGCTGTGACCAGCACCATGCGGGGCCGCGCAAAGCAAACCGGCCGTTCGGGGTTTACGCGATACAGCAACATTCCAGGCATCATGTTTTGGCATTTCGATACGGCGCGCGGGCCGGAGTCCTACCATCGATAGCGCTGGAACGCACTGTCGCGCATGTCAATTCACTCACTTGTCTAATTAACGCAGGCCCCGCCCCGGCCTGCTGTTTCGCCGTGGACTCCACCGCCTTCCCTCGCGGTGGCCCTATCGAGGTGAGGACCGCAGCATGACCATCGAAATGCCCCTGCAAACCGAAAACGGCCAGCGCAAGACGCTCAGTACCGCTGCCGCCCACCAGCTGGCGCACACCACCAAATCCGAACCGCAGATGCAGGGCATCAGCTCGCGCTGGCTGACCCGTTCGCTGCCGTGGAGTCAGGTGAAAGGTGGTGTCTACCGCGTCAACCGCCGCCTGACCCACACCGTCGGCAACGGCGAGGTGGAGTACATCATCAACGGCCCGCACGCCCGGGTCATCCCCCTCGAACTGCAGGAGCTGCCGCAGCTGCGCGGCTTCGCCGACGAGGAGATCCTGGCCACCGTGGCCGGGCGCTTCGAACAGCGGGATCTGCCCGCGGGCACCGTGGTCGCGGAGTTCGGCAACCCGATGGATCAGGTGCTGCTGATCGTGCACGGCAAGCTGTCCAAGATCGGCACCGGCGAGTACGGCGAGACCACCAAGCTCGGCATGCTCGGCGGCGGCGACTTCTTCGGCGACGAGACCCTCACCGACCCCGACGCCATCTGGCCGGTCACCATCAAGACCGTCACCCCCACCACCATGCTGGTGCTGAGCCGCTCCACGCTCGAGCAGCTCTCGGAGAACATTCCGGCACTGGCGGAACACCTTTCCGCCGTCGCCGAGGCGCCCGCGCTGCCGCAGAACAAGTACGGCGAGGCCGAGATCGTCATCTCCTCCGGCCACTCCGGCGAGCCGATCCTCGACGGCACCTACGTCGACTACGACGCCCAGCCCCGCGAATACGAACTGAGCCTGGCGCAGTCGGTGCTGCGCGTGCACACCCGCGTCGCGGATCTGTTCAACGACCCGATGGATCAGATCGAACAGCAGCTGCGCCTGACCATCGAGGCCCTCTACGAGCGCCGCGAATACGACCTGGTCAACAATCCGGACTTCGGTCTGCTCAACAACTGTGACCTCAAGCAGCGCATCTACTCCGAGTCCGGCGCGCCCACCCCGGACGATATGGACGAACTGCTGTCCATGCGCCGCAGCACCAAATTGTTCCTGGCCCACCCCAAGGCGATCGCCGCCTTCGGCCGCGAATGTTCCAAGCGCGGACTGTATCCCGACCCTGTGGAGGTGGACGGCCACCGCGTGCCCGCCTGGCGCGGCGTGCCGATCTTCCCGTGCGGCAAGATCCCGGTCAGCGACACCCAGACCACCTCGATCCTGGCCATGCGCACCGGTGAGAAGGATCAGGGCGTGATCGGCCTGCACCAGACCGGGATTCCGGACGAGTACGAGCCCAGCCTGAACGTGCGCTTCAAGGGCATCGACGATCAGTCGATCATCTCCTACCTGGTCAGCTGCTACTACTCGGCCGCCGTCCTGGTCCCCGACGCGCTCGGCATTCTCGACAATGTGCTGGTCGCCCGCAAGTCCGACTGAGCGGGGTGTCCAGCCATGTCGGTGCTCTCGCGCGCCGCGGCCCCGCCTGCCACCTCCGAGGTGGCGGCGGCCGTCGCCGCCCTGCTGAAAAACCTCGACACCACCGCACCCGCGACCCTGCTGGCGGCGACCGAAGCCGTTGCCGCGCTGGGTGATTCCGCGGTCGGCCTCGATGATCCGAGCCTCGGCGCGTCCGACGCCGCCGAGGCGCACGGCCCCCGACGGCTACTCGGCCCCGCCGGCCTCGGGGCCCCGAGCCTCCGTGTGAACCTACCCAACCCCCGGGTGATCACGGAGCTCGCGGGACAGGCATCGCGTCCGCCGTCGCCTGCCGGCGGCGCGGTGCCGACGCCCAGACCCCCGACTTCCCCACCCGCCCAACCCCTCCGCCCCATCCCCCGCTCCTTCGGCTCGGGTTGGCAACCGTCGCCACCGGCGCAAACCCATGCCGCGCAGGAGATCGACGGCCCGACCGGACCAGCGGCGAGCCTCCGGCCCCTGCCCGGCGCACCGGCCTCGGTCGCGACCCCGCCCGGTGGCCCGGCCCGGCGGATCGCGAACGGCCCCACCGGGATCGGCACGGCCTCCGCGAATCGCAAAGCGGGCGTATCCGGCGGGTCCGCGCCCGTCGCGCCCACTGCCCCGGCTGGGGCGCGGCGCTTTTCGCAGGGTCCGAGCGGGATCGGGACCGGGTCGGAGCGGCGCACCAAGAGGTCGGTGATTCCGGCGCTCTACTGTCCGCCGCCGGTGCGGGATGATCCGGCGCTGGCGGAGGCGGTGAATGTCGGGATCCTCGCGTGGGCCGAGCAGATCGGGCTGTACGAGGGCCGCCTCGATGATCTGCGCAAGGCCGACTTCGGGCGGCTGATCATGCTGGCGCATCCGGACTGCGACGACGCGGACAAGCTGCTCGCGGCGGCGAAGTGCGCGGTCTCGGAGTGGTCGGTGGACGACTACTACTGCGAGGAGGACGCCAGCGATATCGCACCGGACGGCACCAAATCCAGCGCGGAGGCCGAACTCGGGCCGCGGCTCGAATTGGCCGCCGCCGCCATGGATCCGGTGCATCTGCCCGCGCGCTACCAGGTGAAGGTGGAGGAGGCGATGCGGAACGATCCGATCCTGCGGGCCTTCCGCACCTCCTTCGAGCATCTCTCGCAGTTCGCCACGCCTGCCCAGGTGGCGCGGCTGCGCACCGAGATCGCGGGCTGGTTCATCGCCCTCGGTGCGGAGGCGGGCTGGCGCACCGCCGGGCGCATGCCGCCGGTGTGGGAGTACCTGCTCAACCGGCAACCGCACAGCTTCCTGCCCTGCATGGCCCCGCTCGACGCGGTCGGCGGCTACGAACTGTCGGCCGCGGAATACACCGATCCGCGGGTGCGTCGGGTGGTCACCACCGCCGCGCTGGCCAGCCAGATGGTCAACGACCTGTACTCCATGGCACGCGAGGATCTCTCCAACGGAAGGGAATTCAACCTCCCCACCGTGCTCGCCGCCGAGGAGAACTGCAGCCGTCAGGAGGCCGTGCAGGCCACCGCCGAGATCCACGACGAACTGGTGCACCGCTTCGAGGCCGAGGCGGGCCTGCTCGCCGCCACCGGCTCCCCGGAGTTGCACCGCTTCCTGACCGGCCTGTGGGCCTGGATGGGCGGCAACCGCGCCTGGCACGCCGACAGCCGCCGCTACAACGAAAACCCTTGAATCACCGAAAACCCTTGAAACACAGCTTGTTCCGTGCGCAGTACTTCCAGCGTCATATCGCCCATTCGAGAGGATGACCTGCCATGACCGCGCTCCACCCCCAGCCCGACGCCGTCCTGAAGACCGAATACCAGAAGTCGGTGGCGTCCTACTGGAACAACAACCCCAACGACGACCGGGTCAACACCAAGCTCGGCGAGGTCGACGGGCTGTATCACCACCACTACGGCATCGGCGAACCAGACCTGTCGGTCCTGGAAGGCCCGGAGGAGACGCGTCAGGACCGCCTCGTCAAGGAACTGCACCGGCTCGAGACCGCCCAGGCCGACTTACTGCTGAACGAACTCGGCGACGTCCGCCCCGGCGACGCGCTGATGGACGGCGGATCCGGGCGCGGCGGCACCAGTTTCATGGCCAATCAGCGCTTCGGCTGCCAGGTGGACGGCGTCACCATCTCCGAATACCAGGTGGGTTTCGCCAATGAGCAGGCCCGCGAGCGCGGGGTCAGCGAGAAGGTCCGCTTCCACTTCAAGAACATGCTCGACACCGGCTTCGAGACCGGCTCGCGGCGCGGCATCTGGACCAATGAAACCACCATGTACGTGGACCTTTACGAGCTGTTCGCCGAGTTCTCGCGGCTGCTCGAGCCGGGCGGGCGCTACGTCTGCATCACCGGCTGCTCCAACGACGTGTTCGGCGCGCGGTCGGCGTCGGTGAGCTGGATCGACGCCCACTACGGCTGCAATATCCACCCGCGCAGCGAGTACTTCAAGGCGCTCGCCGCCAACAACCTGGTCCCGGTCGCGGTCACCGACCTCACCCCGGCGACCATCCCCTACTGGGAACTGCGCACCCACTCCGAACTCGCGACCGGCGTCGAGAAGCCGTTCCTGACCTCGTACAAGGAGGGCAGCTTCCAGTACCTGATGATCACCGCGGATAAGGTGGGCCGGTGACCGGCGCTCCTGACACCTTCGACGCTTCGGCCGCCGGACCGGCGGTAGACCGTGAGACCCTGCTCGTCGAGCTCGTCGACGAGCAGGGCCGGGCGCAGGGGTCGCTGTCGGTGGCGGCGGCGCACACCGCGCCCGGGCGGTTGCATCGGGCGTTCTCGGTGCTGTTGTTCGACGCCGCCGGGCAGGCGCTGTTGCAGCAGCGGGCCGGGGTGAAGACGCGGTTCCCGCTGCTGTGGACCAACACCTGCTGCGGGCATCCGGAGCCGGGCCAGGCGGTCGCCAAAGCGGCGGGCAAGCGTTTGCAGGAGGAACTCGGGATCAGCGCGGAGCTCACCGAGGTCGGCACCTTCACCTATCAGGCCACCGACCCGAACACCGGGCGCGTCGAGTTCGAATTCGACCACGTGCTGATCGGGACGCTCACCCATGCCGCGCCCGAACCGAATCCTGACGAGGTGGCCGATATCGCCTGGGTCCGGCCCGACACCCTCGCGCAGGATGTCGCGGCCGAACCCGCGCACTACACGCCGTGGTTGGGTGGAGTGCTCGCGACCATCGCGGCACGCGACTGAGGTCGCCCGTCATTCCGGCGTGCTTGTGGCCGGAATCCACCCGGCGGCTGTGGATCCCAGCCAAAAGCGCGCTGGGATGACGGCCTCATGCGCGCTGGGTTGATGGCCCTTATGCGCGCTGGGGTGACGGGCCCAATGCGCGCTGGGTTGACGGGGTCAATGCCTGCTGGGATGACGGTAGGTTCAGGCTGGCACGGCACTCTGTTCGGCGTCCAGCAGCCAGTCGTTGGGTGCGAAGAGCTCGAAATGGACTCGGTCGGAAGGGATTCCGGCCGCCATCAGCTGGGCGCGTACGAATTGCAGGAACTCGGTGCCGCCGCACAGGTAGTAGTCGGCGTACTCGGGCAGCTCGACGCGGGTCACGTCCAGCAGGCCGTGGCCGTCGGCGCGGTACCAGGCGCGCAGGTAGACGTCGCTCAGCCGCGTCGCGAGGTCGGCGACGGTGTCGCGCAACGGATGTGCGGTCGTGGAGCGGTCCGCGTGCAGAATGACCGTGCGGCGCGTCGGCGTCTCCGCGGCCAGGTATTCCAGAATGCCGACCATCGGGGTCACGCCGATGCCCGCGGAGATCAGCACGAGCGGCGTCGCGGCCTCGGTGTCGATGGTGAGATCACCGGCGGGCAGCGTGATTTCGAGGCTGTCCCCCGCGTGCACGGTGTCGTGCAGCCAGGTCGAGACCTCACCGTCGGGCGTGTTCTC
>NZ_JBSGBY010000505.1:0-6323 GCF_053601505.1 Nocardia sp. NPDC004722 | reverse complement strand
ATAGGCCGCGCCGACCGGCTGCCCGCCCCGATTGTTGGTGCGCGCGGTCTCGATGATCCCGGTGTACACCGGCAGCCCGGTGGCGATGCCGCTGCCACGAAGTTGCGGATGGCTTCACCGTAGCGCGGATCGTCCATTCCCGCCCGCAGCAGCGGAGTGTCGACACTGCCGGGGGCCACCGTGTTGAGCCGGACACCGGCCGCGCCCCACTCGACCGCGCGCTCGCGCACCGCCACGGTGACCGCGTTCTTGGACGAGGCGTAGGCGTAGTGGCCCGCGAAATCCCCGGCCTGAGCGAAGGCTTCGGCCTCGTTGCCCTTGGCGATCGGGTTGTCCTCCCACTTGATCTGGGTGGAGGCGACCGACGACACCACCACGGCCGCCGGGTTCTCACCCTTGGTCAGGGCGGGCAGCAGGGCGTCGAGCAAGGCCACGGTGGCCCGGAAGTTGATCTCCACCACCAGGTTCGGATCGGGCACCTGCGGTCCGACGCCCGCGCACAGCACCACGCCGTCGAGCACGCCGCCCGATCGCTCCAGGATCTCCTCGACCGCGGCGGCGCGCGCGGCCGCGTCGGTCAGGTCGACGGTGATGTCGGCGCCCCGCAGGTCGATGCCGATGATGTCGTGCCCGGCAGCGCGCAGGGCCGCGGCGGTGGCCGCGCCGATGCCGGATCCCGAGCCGGTGATGGCGATCGTCATACCGCGATTAGAACAAGATCCAGAGAACCGGACAAGGCCACCGGGACTGCCATCTCAGCCACCGGGACCGCAACGGCCGGGCACCCGCGCAGCGCGATACGACAGGTGAACGCGCACAGCGCCGCCGATCCGAAGCTCGGCGAGGATCGCCGGATCGGGTGCCTTCCGGCGAGTCTACGGCTAGCATCACTCACAGAACTAGAATCTGTTCTAGTTTTCGCACTGCTCACTGTCGAGAGGACGATCGATGCGCTTCACCTACGCGGAGGCGATGACCAACCCGGATTACTACATCCCCCTCGCGCAGGCCGCGGAGGCCGCCGGGTTCCACAGCATCACCGTGGCCGACAGCGTCGCCTACCCGGCGGAGTCGGATTCCAAGTACCCGTACACCAAGGACGGCAATCGCGAATTCCTCGACGGCAAGCCGTTCATCGAGACCTTCGTGCTGTCGGCCGCGATCGCCGCGGCCACCACCACCCTGCGCCTGACCCCGTTCGTGCTCAAGCTGCCGATCCGCCCGCCGGTGCTGGTGGCCAAGCAGGCCAGTTCCCTTGCGCGATTGAGCAACAACCGCTTCGCCCTGGGCGTGGGCATCAGCCCGTGGCCGGAGGACTTCGAGATCATGGGCGTGCCGTTCGAGAAGCGCGGCAAGCGCATGGACGAGTGCATCGAGATCGTGCGCGGCCTGTCCACCGGCGAATACTTCGAGTACCACGGCGAGTTCTACGACATCCGCAAGATCCGGCTCACCCCCGCGCCGACCAAGCCGCTGCCGATCCTGCTCGGCGGCCACAGCGATGCCGCGCTCAAGCGCGCGGTGCGGTTGTGCGACGGCTGGATGCACGCGGGCGGCAACGCCGAGGAGCTCGACAAGTACCTGGCCCGCATCGACGAGCTGCGCGCCGAGCGTGATCACAAGGGCGACTTCGAGATTCACGCGGTCTCCTACGACGGCTACACCCCCGACGGGGTGAAGCGCTGCGAGGAGAAGGGCATCACCGACCTGATCGTCGGCTTCCGCAACTCCTACGCCAAGGAGCAGGACACCGAGACTCTCGAAGAGAAGATCACCAAGATCAAGTGGTACGGCGACAACGTGATAAGCAAGCTGTCCTGATCAGGACCGCTTGGCATACCCCAGGTCGATGACGGCGTCGCGCTCGCTCACCAGCTCCGCGACGCTGGCATCGATTCGGGCACGGGCGAAGTCGTCGATCTCCAGTCCCTGCACGATGGTGTACTCGCCACCGGCGCAGGTCACCGGGAACGAACTGATGAGTCCCTCGGGCACGCCGTAGGAGCCGTCGGAGGGCACCGCCATCGAGGTCCAGTCGCCGGGCGCGGTGCCCAGCACCCAGTCGTGGATGTGGTCGATCGCGGCGCTGGCCGCGCTCGCCGCCGAGGACGCCCCGCGCGCCTTGATGATGGCGGTGCCGCGCTGCTGCACGGTCGGAACGAAGTCGTCGGTCACCCAGGCCCGGTCACCGATCACCTCGAGGGCGCTGCGGCCCGCGACGGTCGCGTAGGCGAGGTCCGGGTACTGGGTGGCGGAATGGTTGCCCCACACCGTGATCCGCTCGATGTCGACAGCCGCCGCCCCGGTCTTCTTCGCGACCTGCGCGATCGCGCGATTGTGGTCGAGCCGGGTGAGGGCGGTGAAGCGCGAGGCGGGCACGTCGGGCGCGTTGCTCATGGCGATGAAGGCGTTGGTATTGGCCGGATTCCCGACCACCAGCACCCGGATGTCGTCGGCCGCATTGGCATTGATGGCCGCGCCCTGATCGGTGAAGATGGGCCCGTTGGCCGCCAGCAGATCCGAGCGTTCCATGTTCGCGGTGCGCGGGCGCGCGCCCACCAGCAGGGCGATGTTCGCCCCGTCGAACCCGACCCATGGGTCATCGGCGATGTCGATGCCCGCCAGCAGCGGGAACGCGCCGTCCTCGAGTTCCATGGCCACACCCTCGAGCGCGCCGACCGCGGCCGGAATCTCGAGCAGCCGCAAGCGAACCGGCGTGTCCGCTCCGAGCAGCGCCCCGGAGGCGATGCGGAACAGCAATCCGTAGGCGATCTGCCCGGCGGCTCCGGTCACGGTGACGGTCACTGGCGCGGCGTTGCTCACGACGATCTCCTTGCGGTGCTGGTGCTTCCGTCCTCACCCTAGCCAGCCGCACACCCGCGCCGGCGCGCACGTGAGCAAGCCAACATCCGCCAATCCCCCACCCCGCCAACCTTTTCACCGGAGGGCGCGGCGACACCGCGAAATTCGGGCAAATTACTTGTCGGGCGACCGGTTTCAGCGGGCCAGGTCGGCGATATCGGAGTCGGCGAGCACGATCGGCGCGGCCGCGTCCCGCGCCCGGACCCGACGGACCGCCCGGTAGAGCGGCCGCTCCTCGGCCACCGCGTCCCGAGCCTCGGCCCGCAACTGCTGCACCAGCATTCCCGAGATGGCCAGCGCGGCGGCCAGCGGGCACCCGGCCAACGCGTCGGCGAGCTTGCGCAGGCCCAGAATATGCAGCTCGCGCCCGCTACCGGAGTCGCTGTAGATCGCCAACGGCACGATCCGGGTATCCGGCCCGGCGGTGATCCGCAGCACGATGCGGCTGATCTTGCCCGGATACACCAGAATCTCGGCCGCCGTGGCGTCGGCCACGTCGATGCTGCGTTCCCCCCGCCAGGTCCGCGCCCGAATCACCGTGCCCGCCACCGTAATCCGCCGCCGCTGCACCGCGATGGCATACAGCGCCGTCGGCGCACCCAGCACCAGCCCGGTCGCCACCGCCACCGGCCAGTGCACGAACAACGCCGCCAGCAGTCCCACGCCGACACCTACCCCGAGGGCCGCCAGGGTGAGTTTGCGTAGCGCCGGAGCCAACAGTTCCGGCGCCACCAGATCGAGGCCGACTTCGCCGCCGGACCCCGCTTTCGATTCATCAGTCACAGCTGCATTCGTCCAAGTCTCGATGGATCGCGCGACCCGATGGCCCGCGCCGCCCCCGCACGACGCACCGCACGGTACCGCAGGCCCTTGCTCCATACCCCGATTTCCCGCACCCCAAGCCAGTATTCGCGCCCTCGCCCCGGCTCCCCTGCCCGCAGCCCCACCCAGCGCAGCGATTCGCCCCATCCGATACCGGTCAGCCGTCTGTTCGCCGACCTCACGCGTGAGTCCCGATACCGACGCCTACCGCCAGCTGCCGACACGGTGGCCCGGCGGGTGCTACGGAGTTCGGGGCGGCGATGTCGCGGCCCCGAACTCCGTCAGGGATCAATCCTGTTGCCCCGCAAGGGCGGCGGCGACCTGGGCGACGGCCTCGTCGAGGGGGATCTGGCGTTGGTCGCCGGTGCTGAGGTCCTTGAGGCCGATCTGGCCCTCGGCCACCTCGCGGTCGCCGAGGACGAGGGCGAGTTGGGCGCCGGACTTGTCGGCGGCCTTCATCGCGCCCTTCATGCCGCGGCCGCCGTAGGCGAGGTCGGTGCGGATGCCGGCCTTGCGGAGTTCGGCGGCGAGGACGACGAGGCGCTGCTTGGCGAGGTCGCCGAGCGGGACGCCGTAGACCTGGATGCGGGGGCCGTCGACGGCGGATTTGCCTTCGGCCTCGAGAGCGAGGACGGTGCGGTCGACGCCGATGCCGAAGCCGATGCCCGACAGGGGCTGGCCGCCGAGTTCGGCCATCAGGCCGTCGTAGCGGCCGCCGCCGCCGATGCCGGACTGCGCGCCCAGGCCGTCGTGCACGAATTCGAAGGTGGTCTTGGTGTAGTAGTCGAGGCCGCGGACCATGCGCGGGTTGACCACGTACGGGACGCCGAGCGCGTCGAGGTGGCCGAGGACCTGCTCGAAGTGCGCCTTCGCGGACTCGGAGAGGTGGTCGATCATGAGCGGCGCGTCGGCGGTCATCTCCTTGACCTCGGGTCGCTTGTCGTCGAGCACGCGCAGCGGGTTGATCTGCGCCCGGCGGCGGGTCTCCTCGTCGAGGTCGAGCTTCAGCAGGAAGTCCTGCAGCAGTTCGCGGTACTGCGGGCGGCAGGTCTCGTCGCCGAGGGAGGTGAGTTCCAGGCGGAACCCGTCGAGCCCGAGGCCGCGGAATCCGGCGTCGGCGATGGCGATGACCTCGGCGTCCAGGGCCGGGTCGTCGATGCCGATGGCTTCCACGCCGACCTGCTGCAGCTGCCGGTAGCGGCCCTTCTGCGGGCGCTCGTAGCGGAAGAACGGTCCCGCGTAGCAGAGCTTGACCGGCAGCTGACCGCGGTCGAGGTTGTGTTCGATGACCGCGCGCATGACTCCGGCGGTGCCTTCGGGCCGCAGCGTGAAGCTCTCGCCGTTGCGGTCGGCGAAGGTCCACATCTCCTTGGACACCACGTCGGTGGACTCGCCCACACCCCGCGCGAACAGGGCGGTCTCCTCGAAAACCGGCAACTCCACATGCCCGTATCCGGCCAGTCGCGCGGTCGCTACGAGGCCGTCACGGACGGCGACGAACTCCGCGGAAGTGGGCGGCAGATAATCGGGGACCCCCCTCGGGGCGCTGAAGCTGCTGGTCTTGGTCACGGCGTTCAGTTTTCACCACGGCCGTCCGCCAAGTCCAACCGGTTACCGGCCCACCTACCATCCAGCACTGGCATATGTAGGTTTTTCTCAGCGAATGCAGGTAATGTCTGCCGCGGCCGCTGGGCTGACGGCCGTAACTTGTAGAACCGACCGTTCACGGAGGGACAGTTAGTGCCGAGCAATGAACAGCGACGCGCTGCGGCGAAACGGAAGCTGGAGCGTCAACTCGAGAACCGGGCCCAGCGGGCGCGCAAGCGCAAGCAACTCACCATCGCCGCGTCGGCTCTCGGCGTCGTGGTCGCGGTGGCGGCCGGTGTCGGCATCTACTTCCTGACGCGGGGCGATGACAGCAGCACCAGCGCGAAGGCCTCGGAGACGCCCGACGCCTCGCTGACCGCCGCTCCCCCGCCGGCCGCGAAGGCGAAGGCCGCCCAGGTGAACTGCACCTACTCCCCGTCGCAGAAGCCCGCCGACAAGCCGGTGAACGCGCCCGGCACGGCGAACATCTCGACCGCCGGTGAGGTGAAGGCGACCATGGACACCAGCCAGGGTCCGATCACCATGACCCTGAATCCGGGCGAATCCCCCTGCACGGTCAATTCTTTCGAGAGCCTGGCCAAGCAGAAGTTCTTCGACAACACCTCCTGCCACCGCATCACCACGGGCAAGGGCCTGCAGGTGCTGCAGTGCGGTGACCCGACCGGTAGCGGAATGGGCGGTCCCGGTTACCAATTCGACAACGAGTACCCGACCGACCAGTACGACCCGAACGATCAGGCGGCGCAGTACCCGGTCGACTACAAGCGCGGCGTGCTGGCGATGGCCAATGCCGGACCGGGCACCAACGGTTCCCAGTTCTTCCTGGTCTACGGCGATTCCCAATTGCCGCCGCAGTACACGATTTTCGGCACCGTGGACGACGCCGGACTGGCGACCCTCGACAAGATCGCCAAGGCGGGCGTGCAGGGTGGCGGCGCGGACGGCAAGCCGGCCCTGGATGTGAACATCCAATCGGTCCAAATCAACTGACCAGCATGGTTTTTCGGGCCCGGCGCGACCTGCGCCGGGCC
>NZ_JBSGBY010000504.1:0-6324 GCF_053601505.1 Nocardia sp. NPDC004722 | reverse complement strand
CCAGCGCGGTCACCGCGCCGAATCGCTTGCCGATGCCGGTCATCGACAACAGCGGCGCGGTGGTCGTGTCCGACATCGATTGCGCCTCAATATCTTCGATAGCTGGAGAGTGCGGATCAGTACTTGCGGCTGGGCAGGGCCGCCGCGGCCTGTTCCGGGGTGAAGGTGGTCTCGGTGGTGACGATGCGGTGGTCCACCGGCTGCCCCGCCTTGACCTTCTTGACCAGGTCCATCAATTGCGGGCCGAGCAGCGGATTGCATTCCACGACATAGCTTTCCTTGCCGTCGACCAGAGCCTGTAGCGCGTCGTGCACCCCGTCGATGGACACGATCTTGATGTCCTTGCCGGGCTTCAGACCGGCTTCCTCGATCGCCTGGATCGCGCCCAGCGCCATGTCGTCATTGTGGGCGAACAGCAGATCGATCTTCTGGTGCGAGGCCAGGAACGCCTGCATGACCTCCTTGCCCTTGGCCCGGGTGAAATCGCCGGTCTGGGAGGCGACGATCTTGAACTTGGGGTCCGCCGAGATCAGGTCGGAGAAGCCCTTCTTGCGGTCGATGGCCGGCGCGGAGCCCGTGGTGCCCTGCAGCTCGGCGATGTTAACGGTCTCATTGGAGCCCTTGTAGGTGTCGATCACCCACTGGGCGGCCTTCTTGCCCTCCTCGACGAAGTCCGAGCCGAGGAAGGTGGCATACAGCGAGGGATCCTTGGAATCGACCGCGCGATCGGTGAGAATCACCGGGATCTTGGCGTCCTTGGCCTCCTTCAGCACGGTGTCCCACCCGGATTCGACGACCGGGGAGAATGCGATGACGTCGACGTGCTGCTGGATGTAGGACCGGATGGCCTTGATCTGATTCTCTTGCTTCTGTTGTGCGTCAGCGAATTTCAGATTGATCCCGGCATCCTTGGCGGAGTCCTGGATGGATTGGGTGTTGGCGGTGCGCCACCCGCTCTCGGCGCCCACCTGGGAAAAGCCGAGTGTGGTTCCACCACTTCCCGAACCGCTGCCACAACCCGCTGCCGCGGCGGTGACGAGTGTGAGGGTGCTGGCGACGATGACAAGCCTCTTGAGCACGAGGTCTCCCTTGGAGCTAACAGTGGATGTGGGGGGAGGTCCTGATAGTGTTAACGCTCACATGGACGCCGTCAAGAGTCGGATCCGACCCCGTACGCTGAATCCGGCGGCCGAGTCAGTCGAAAGGTGGGGATGTGAGGGACAACGAGAAGGTTGCCGACGGGGCTGCGCCGCAGCCCGCTCGGCCCGCGGTCATGATCGACGTGGCCAAGCGGGCGGGGGTCTCGCACCAGACCGTGTCCCGGGTGCTCAACGACAGCCCTCGGGTGCGGCCGGAGACCCGCGAACGGGTGCTGCGCGCGGTCGAGGAGCTGGGTTACCGCCCCAATGCCATGGCCCGCGGGCTGGTGAGCCGACGGTCGAAAGTGCTGGGGGTGGTCACGTTCGACACCGTCCTTTACGGCCCGGCGTCGATGCTGCTGGGCATCGAGCGTGCGGCGCGGGCGGCCCGCTACGGCGTCAGCATCGTGACCCTGCAGCGCGCCGATCGCGCCGAGGTGCTCGATGCCGTTGGGACGCTGGCCGATCAAGGGGTGGACGGCGTCATCATCATCGCGCCGCTGATGGTCGCGGCGGCCGCGCTGCACAGCCTGCCTGCCATGCTGCCGGCCGTCGCGGTGGAAGCAGGGCCCGATGCCGGGCTGCCGTCCGCGTCCGTGGATCAGGTCGAGGGCGCCCGGCTGGCCGTGCGGCACCTGCTGGAACTGGGCCACGAAACCGTGTGGCACATCTCGGGTCCCAACGGCTGGCTCGAGTCCCGCGACCGTGTGGACGGCTGGCGGCAGACGCTGCAGGACGCGGGCGCGGCGGTGCCGCCGATCATCGCCGGGGACTGGAGCGCGCGCTCCGGATACGAGGCGGGCCCGCTGCTGGCCGCCCAGCCCGGGGTGACCGCCGTCTTCGCCGCCAATGATCAGATGGCGTTGGGGTTGTTGCGCGCCTTCGCCGAACGCGGGCTGCGGGTGCCCGAGGACATCTCGGTGGTCGGCTTCGACGACATCCCCGAGGCGGCCTACCTGTCCCCGCCGTTGACCACGGTGCGCCAGGACTTCGACGAGGTCGGCCGCCGCAGCATGCGAATGCTGCTGGAGCTCATCGACTCCGACGGCACCGCACCGGCACTCCCCCAGGTGATACCCACCCTGGTCATCCGCGACAGCTCCGGCCCGCCGCGCCACTGAGCATCGAAACAGAGTGCGGCGGGCCGGAATGCGCCAGTGAATTCCGGCGGTCTCAGGCGGTGGCGCGCTTCTTGTTGTAGACGTCGAAGGCGACCGCGGCCAGCAGCACCAGTCCCTTGATCACCAGCTGCCAATCGCTGCCCACGCCCAGCATGGACATGCCGTTGTTCATCACGCCCATGACGAGGGCTCCGACGATGGCTCCCACCACGGTGCCGATGCCGCCGCTGGCCGACGCGCCGCCGACGAATGCCGCGGCGATGGCGTCCAATTCGAAGTTCTGCCCGGCCTTGGGGGTGGCCGCGCCGAGGCGGGCGGCGAAGATGATGCCCGCCAGGGCCGCGAGCACACCCATGTTCACGAACACCCAGAAGGTATTGCGGCGGGTGTTCACCCCCGACAACGCCGCGGCCTTCTCATTGCCGCCCACCGCGTAGACGCGGCGGCCCAGCACGGTGCGGTTCATGACGAACGAGTAGACGACGATGAGCACCACCAGGATCAGCCCGATCACCGGCAGACCGTTGTAGGAGGCCAGCACGAACCCGGAGGCCCCGATCACCACGCCCAGCGCCACCAGCTTGGCCAGGAACAGCGCGCGCGGCCCGGCGGGCATCCCGTAGGACCGCCGTCGGCGTCGCACCCGCAGCTGGGTCCACACCAGCGCCGCGATGGCCGCGACCGCCAGCAGCAGCGTGAGACCGTGCAGCTCACCGGTTTTCAAGCGCACCACGACGCCGTGCCGGAACCCGTCGAACACCAGAGCGTGCACGGGCAGCCAGTTCGGCAGATAGCCCGCCGCGATGTTCACGAAGCCCCGCGGGAAGGGCCCGATGGACTGCCCTTGCAGCACCAACTGGGCCAGCCCGCGGAACAGCAGCATGCCGCCGAGCGTGACGATGAAGGCCGGTATCTTGACGTAGGCGATCCAATACCCCTGCCACACACCGATGATCGCGCCCAGTGCCAGTCCGGCGACCACGACGACCGGCCACGGCCAGTGCCAGTGCACGATGGCGATGCCGGTCAGCGCACCGACCAGGGCACAGATCGACCCGACGGACAGGTCGATGTGCCCATTGATGATCACCAGCATCATGCCGATGGCCAGGACCAGGATGTAGCCGTTCTGCAGGATCACATTGGTGACGTTGAGCGGCGTCAGCAGGCTCACCCCGTCGGTGAGCCGCAGTGTGGTGAGAACCTGGAACAGCAGCGTGATCGCCACCAGGGCGACGATCATGCCGTATTGGCGGACATTGCCGCGCAACATGTTTCGCACCGTCTCCAGGAGACCGCCGCGTTCCCGGGCGGCGGCCTCGGCGGCGATGGCTTCGCCGCTGCCGTCCTTCAGCTTGTCCAGCAAGGTCATTCTCCGGTCACCTCCTGCGGGTTCGCGCCGCGGGTCATCAATCGCATGAGTGCCTCCTGGGTGGCGTCGGCGGCGGCCAGTTCACCGGTGATGCGGCCCTGGCTCATGGCGTAGATCCGGTCGCACAGGCCGAGCAGTTCCGGCAGTTCCGACGAGATCACCAGCACGCCTTTGCCTTCCGCCGCGAGTTCTCGAATGATCAGGTAGATCTCGTATTTCGCGCCCACGTCGATGCCGCGGGTCGGTTCGTCGAGGATCAGCAGGTCGGGCTGGGTGAAGATCCATTTGCCGAGCACCACCTTCTGCTGGTTGCCGCCCGAGAGCGTGCCGACCTTTGCGAACACCGTGGGCGCTTTGACGGTGAGCCGGGTGCGCAGCTCCTGCGCAGCGGCCACCTCGGCGTGGGTGTCGATCACCGAATGTCGGGAGACCGCGGCGAGATTGGCGAGGGTGAGATTGCGGCGGATGTCCTCGTCGAGGATCAGCCCGAGCTGCTTGCGGTCCTCGGACACGTAGGCGATGCCCGCGTCGATGGCCTGCGGCACCGTCGAAACCCGCACCGGCACACCGTCCTTGCGCACGGTGCCGCGAATATTGCGGCCGTAGGAATGACCGAAGACGCTCATGGCCAGCTCGGTGCGGCCCGCGCCCATGAGCCCGGCCAGCCCCACGATCTCACCGCGCCGCACCCGCAGCGACGCGCCCCGCACCACCTGCCGTCCGGCGATGGTGGGGTGATCGACACTCCAGTCCACGATGTCGAAGAACACCTCCCCGACGGCCGAATCCGGCCGGGGCGGGAACCGGTGGTCGAGGTCGCGGCCCACCATGCCCTTGATGATGCGGTCCTCGGTGACAGTGCCGTCCACCTCGAAGGTCTCGATGGTGTGGCCGTCGCGCAGCACGGTGATGGTGTCGGCGACGGCCAGCACCTCGTTGAGCTTGTGCGAGATGAGAATCGAGGTGATCTCCTGCCCGCGCAGCTCCTGCAGCAACGCCAGCAGACTGTCGCTGTCGGCCTGATTGAGCGCCGCGGTGGGCTCGTCGAGGATGAGCAGCCGTACCTTCTTGGCCAGCGCCTTGGCGATCTCCACGAGCTGCTGTTTGCCGACCCCCAGGGCGGCGACCAGGGTTTCGGGGTCCTCGATCAGCCCCACTCGCTCCATGAGCGCCATGGCCTGCCGGTTGGTCTCCTGCCAGTCGAGAACGCCTGTCCGGGTGCGCTCGTTGCCCAGGAAGATGTTCTCCGCGATGGACAACTGCGGAACCAGCGCCAGCTCCTGATGGATGATGGCGACGCCCGCCGCCTCGCTGTGGCGGATGTCCTTGAAGACCATCTCGGTGCCGTCCACCAGGATTCGCCCGCTGTAGGAGCCGTGCGGGTAGACCCCCGACAGCACCTTCATGAGGGTGGATTTGCCCGCGCCGTTCTCGCCGACCAGGGCGTGGATCTCGCCGCGGGTGACCGAGAAGTCGACCGCGTCGAGCGCCTTCACGCCCGGGAACTCCATGGTTATCGAGCGCATTTCGAGAATATGAGCCGACATCGGCCGCTCCTTCACGCTGCTATTGCAGGTCCTTGTCGGTGTAGTAGCCGGTGTCGATGAGCGCGGCCCGATAGTTGGACTTGTCCACCGAAACCGGTTGCAGCAGATACGAAGGCACCTTCTTCGCGCCGTTGTCGTAGGAGGAGGTGTCGTTGGTCTCCGGTGTCCCGCCGGTGAGAATGGCGTGGGTCATCTGCACCGCGCGCTTGGCCAGTTCCCGGGTGTCCTTGAAGACGGTCTGGGTCTGCTCGCCCGCGATGATCGATTTCACCGAGGCCCGCTCCGCGTCCTGCCCGGTGACGATGGGCATCTTCTTGGCACCCCCGTAGCCGACCGCCTTGAGAGCGGAGAGGATTCCGATGGACAGCCCGTCGTAGGGCGAGAGCACCGCGTCCACGTTCGCCGCGGCGTAATGCGCGGAGAGCAGGTTCTCCATCCGGTTCTGCGCCGTCGCGCCCTCCCAGCGCAGGGTGGTCACCTGGTCGACCTTGGTCTGGCCCGACCGCACCACCAGCTTGCCCGCGTCGATGTGGGGTTGGAGCACCGACATCGCGCCGTTGAAGAAGAAGTAGGTGTTGTTGTCGTCGGGCGATCCGGCGAACAGTTCGATGTTGAACGGCCCCTTGCCGTCCTTCAGCCCGAGGTGGTCGGTGATGTAACTCGCTTGCAGCACACCGACTTTGAAATTGTCGAAGGTCGCGTAGTAGTCGACATTCGCGGTGTCGCGGATGAGGCGGTCGTAGGCGATGACCGCGACCTTGTTCTGTTTGGCCTGCGCCAGCACCCCGGTCAGCGACTTGTTGTCGATGGCCGCGATCACCAGCGCCTTCGCGCCCTGGGTGAGCATGTTCTCCAGCTGCGAGACCTGCGTCTCGATGACGTCCTCGGCGTACTGCAGATCGGTGGTGTACCCCAGATCCTTGAACTGGTTGACGATATTGTTCCCGTCGGCCACCCAGCGCTCGGAGGACTTGGTGGGCATGGCGATTCCGATGCGCCCGCCCGCACCCTTGCCGCTCGGCGAGCCCGAGCCGCTGTCCACCGAACAGGCCGCCGCCAGCAGGGCGAGGGATCCGCCCGCGAGCGTGAAGAACCCGCGGCGATTGATGCCGGTCATGTGTCGACTCCTCTGTCAGACCTGGACG
>NZ_JBSGBY010000503.1:0-6342 GCF_053601505.1 Nocardia sp. NPDC004722 | reverse complement strand
GGCGTCCTCGGCGGTGGAGACGACGGGGTTGCCAAGGCCTGCAGTGGTTCCCGTGACGACGGGTCGCGCTACTGTGCGACCGACGTGCACGCTGCCTGCGGTGAGGGCGCCGAGGATGGCGGCCGCGGCGGGTGGGAGGTGGGCGGACAGGCTGGTGTCGGCGGCGAAGAGGATTGCGCCGGAGGTGGGGGCCACCAGGGTGCCTATGCCGTGGAGGATCGAATCCACGGCTGGGATTTTGTCGCCGACCAGGTCTACGACCAGTAGGACCGCGATCACGAGTAGGGCGGGGATCGAGGACAGCCAGGTGTAGGAATGGCCCAGGTCTATCCAGCCGAAGCGGTCGGCCAGACCTACCAGTAGCAGTGGCAGCCAGGCGTTGAGGCCCGCCGCGCCCGACAAACCGAAGGCGCCCAGGACGGCCCCGACGGCCGAGGTGATCTCCATGTCGACAGTGTGAGGCCACGGGCCGACAGTCGGGGGCCGCCGCGCGTGGTCAGCGGTATTCGGGGTTCTCGAAATCGAAGCGGCAGCCCGCGTCCCAGGCCGAGCGCTGGTTGCCGTGGGCGGGGATGCCGTTGGCGTCCTTGAGGATTCGGGCCAGGTGCAGCAGATTCCAGGTCATGAATGTGGTGTTGCGGTTGGTGAAGTCGTTGTCGGGGCCGCCGGAACCCGGATCCAGGTAGGAGGGGCCGGGCCCGGCCTCGCCGATCCAGCCCGCGTCCGCCTGCGGGGGAATCGTGTAGCCGAGATGCTGCAGGCTGTAGAGGACGTTCATGGCGCAGTGTTTGACGCCGTCCTCGTTGCCGGTGATGAGGCACCCGGCCACCCGGCCGTAGTAGGCGTACTGCCCGGACTCGTTGAGCAGATGCGAGTTGCCGTAGAGCCGTTCGATCACCTTCTTGGTCACCGAACTGTTGTCGCCCAGCCAGATCGGGCCCGCGATCACCAGGATGTCGGCGGCCATCACCTGACGCTGCAACGCGGGCCACTCGTCGCTGGCCCACCCGTGCTCGGTCATGTCCGGCCACACGCCGGTGGCGATGTCGTGGTCGACGGCGCGAATATGGTTCACCTCGACGCCCTGCTTCTCCAGGATGTGCGCACTCACGTCGATCAGCCCCTGGGTGTTGCTGATCTCGGGAGAACGCTTGAGGGTGCAGTTGATGAACAGGGCCCGCAGGTCGCCGTAATTGGTCATGGGAGGCAGTGTCGCGCGGTGGCCCCGCCGTTACAGGGAGCCGCCGATCGGCCTGCGCGCCACGGCTCGATCCGCCTGCGCGCCACCGCTACTGCGGCCGCGTGCGCCGTGCCGCGTCGGTCGGCGCGGGGATCCACAGCGGTGTGGTGGGGAACTGATCGGTGGGCGGGTCGATCGGCATGGGCGGCGCGGGCGGCTGTGGAGCGGCCGGCGGCGTGCGGCGCTCCTTGCGCGCATTCCACCAGTGCCGCAACTGTTCCCAGCGGGTGGCGCGGGCGGGCCAGAACTCCTCGACACTGGCGTTGAACTCCGCGCCGAGAATGATCGAGAACCCCAGGAAGAAGGTGAACAGCAGGAAGGCGATCGGCGTGGCCAGCGCGCCGTAGGAGATGCCGTTGCGCGTCACCCAGGCCAGATACCGCCGCAGCCCCTCGCTGGCGGCCATGAAGAACACGCCCGCCACCAGCGCGCCGCCGAAGAGCCGATGCCACGGCAAGGTCCGATGCAGAGCCGTCTTGTAGAGGAAGGTCAGCCCGACGATCAGCAGCAGACCGGTGCCCGGGTAGTAGAACGCGTCGATGAGCCGCAACCCCGGTTCCCGCCAGGTATGCGGCAGCACCCGCCCGACGAGGGTCGGCCCCAACGCGATCAACGGCAGCACCAGCACGGCGATGATCAGGAACGCCACGTACAGCAGCAGCGCGAAGATCCGCTGCCAGACCGGATGCCGCGCGGTGGCCTGCCCGTGCGCGGCGGTGATGGCGTCGACGAAGGTGGCCATGGCCGAGGACCCCGCCCACAACGACAGCACGAAGCCGACCGAGATGATCCCGCCGTGCCCACGCTGCAGCACATCGTTCACCGTCGGCTGCACCAGCGTGTCGACCACGTTGGGGCTGAACGCCTTCCGTGCGAAGCTCAGGATCTTGGCCTGCACGATATTGACGGTATTGGGCCCGAACCAGTGCCCCACGTACCCCAGACTGCCCAGCAGCCCCAGCAGCAGCGGTGCGAGCGAGAGCGTCTGCCAGAACGCGGCAGCGGCCGACTTGGCGAAGATGGAGTCGTCCCACGCCTTGACCGCGACGTGTACGACGAGTTGCCGGACCCTGCCCCAGCGTGTGGCGGCGAGCACGACGGGCGTTCCCGGGACGGGCGCGTCGGCGTGTTGCTGAGATTCGTCGTGCGCGTTCATCGTGGCTCAAGCATCGCCTACCAGCGGTTCGAATGGGACCAGTCGCGCAATGTGTCGTGGCGCACTCGAAGGGGCTGTGTCGGATTGGAAAGCTGTCGGTTGCACTGGCTACTCTCTACCGAGTGACTTCGGGTGGTGGCGGTTCTCTACGTGCATGGCAGCGCAGGGCTCTAACCAAGTATCTGACTGCCAAGCCGCGCGATTTCCTTGCGGTCGCGACGCCTGGTGCCGGTAAGACGACGTTCGCTCTGCGAGTGGCTGCCGAGTTGTTGAACGACCGCACGGTCGATCAGGTGACGGTGGTCGCGCCCACCGAGCACCTCAAACACCAGTGGGCGGCCTCGGCCGCGCGCACCGGGATTCAGCTGGACTCGAACTTCTCCAACTCGACCGGCTCGACGTCCTCGGACTATCACGGTGTGGTGGTCACCTACGCGCAGATCGCGTCGCACCCGTTCAAGCACCGGGTGCGCACCGAGAACCGCAAGACGCTGGTGATCATGGACGAGATCCATCACGCCGGTGACGCCAAGAGCTGGGGCGAGGCGGTCGAGGAGGCGTTCTCCGACGCCACCCGCCGCCTGCATCTGACCGGTACCCCGTTCCGCAGTGACGACTCGAAGATCCCGTTCATCACCTACGAGGCCGACGAGTCCGGTTTCGAGAAGTCGCGCGCCGACCACACCTACGGCTACTCCGAGGCGCTCGCCGACGGCGTCGTCCGCCCGGTCGTGTTCCTCGCCTACTCCGGTGAGGCGCACTGGCGCGACAGCGCGGGCGAGGAGTATTCCGCGCGTCTCGGCGAACCCCTCAATGCCGAACAGACCGCGCGCGCCTGGCGCACCGCGCTCGACCCGGCCGGTGACTGGATGTCGAAGGTGCTGCAGGCCGCCGACACTCGCCTGCGTCAGCTGCGCGCCACCGGCATGCCCGACGCCGGCGGCCTGGTGATCGCCACCGATCAGGACAAGGCGCGCGACTACGCCGAACTGCTGGAACACATCTCGGGCACCAAGCCGACCATCGTGCTGTCCGACGATCCGGACTCCTCCAGTCGCATCGGCGAGTTCAGCAACAACACCGATCCGTGGATGGTCGCGGTGCGCATGGTGTCCGAGGGCGTCGACGTACCGCGCCTGGCCGTCGGCGTGTACGCCACGTCTGCCTCGACGCCGCTGTACTTCGCGCAGGCCATCGGCCGTTTCGTGCGTGCCCGCAAGACCGGTGAGACCGCGAGCGTGTTCCTGCCCTCGGTGCCGGTGCTGCTTGATCTGGCCGCGCAGCTGGAGTTGCAGCGCGACCACGTGATCGGCAAGCCGCACCGCGAGGCGAACGCGCTCGAGGACGAACTGCTCATCGACGCCAACCGGCAGAAGGACGAGCCGGGCGAGGAGGAGAAGAAGTTCGTCGCCCTGGCCGCCGACGCCGAGCTCGACCAGGTCATCTACGACGGTGACTCCTTCGGCACCGCCACCTTCTCCGGCAGTGACGAGGAGGCCGACTACCTCGGCATTCCGGGCCTGCTCGACGCCGACCAGATGCGCGCCCTGCTGCGTGAACGCCAGTCGCGCCAGCTGGCCGAACGCAGCGCCGCCGCTCCGGCCGGTCCCAGCGTGGAGGCCGCCGCCGAACGCGCCGCCACCTCCGACCGCCTCGGCGAACTGCGCCGCGAACTCAACAGCCTGGTCGCCATGCACCACCACCGCACCGGCAAACCCCACGGCGTCATCCACGGCGACCTGCGCCGCGAATGTGGCGGCCCCCCAACGGCCCTGGCGACGGCCGACCAGCTCACCGAACGCATCGCCGCCCTCCGCCGCATCTGACCAACTCGCGTCCACTCCGCATGTCACGGACCCAGCATGCGGAGTGGACGGCCATCTTCACGCGATACGTAGCTCGATCGCGACCGGGTCGCCGACCTCGAGTCCTTCGGCGACCCGCACGGCCTTCTTCACCGGCAGCACGAAGGTGCCGCGCTTGCTGTCGGGAAAAATCGAGGTGGCCCAGCGGGTGACGCCCACGGCGACCTTCACCTTGATCGACCCGAAACCTGCTGCGGTATGCCCGAATCGCTCGTCGATATCGTCGGCGACGGACTCGGGCAGGCTCACGAAGAACCACGACGCCTGAGCCTCCCACTCCCAGAGCTCGGCGGTGAACGAGTACGCGGGGTTCGCCATGCCACGACGGTATCGGCAGGGACCGACAGGTCTGCCGGTGTCCCGGTTCGGCAGACCGCCCGTCCTCAGCCGAAGTAGGTCGCCGTGTCGAGGACCTCGAGCGGCGTCCAGTGAGGGATCGAAGCCGGGGTGTCGTCGTCCGCATCGGGTGGGGTGCTGCGGTAGCCCTGGAGATCGAGTGCGAGCCAGGGATTTTCGTCGATCAGGCGGACCACGGCATAGCAGGTGGCGAGCATGTGCAGGCAGCGAGGATTGCGGGCGCGACACGAGCAATCCGTTCCAGCCAGGGTGGGGGTGATCGAGAGCCCGGCGGCGAGGACGGCGGCGTGCAGGTCGTCGCCGAGGACGAGGGCGTCGGCGGGGACGATGCGCGCGAGGGCGTCGATCGTGGTGCGCGGCAACGGTGTCAGCTCGAGATGGGTGACCGAGGCTTCCGTGCCGCGGTGGATGTGGGCGCGCACGATGGTGCCCTCGAGTTCGGTGCGCACGCCGTTGTTGCGGGCGATGCTGCGGGCGCGGGGGAGCAGCGGCTCGGGTTTGGTGAGCCGCAGCGGTTCGGCCAGGCGCACCCAGTCCCGGCCCCAAGCGGTATAGCCGAATTCGTTGTCGGGCATATCAGTTCCCCCGCTTCCGGCGCAGCAGTTCCATGAGTCGTTCGTCGTCGAGCCGCGCGAGTTCGGCGATGCCGTTCGCGTCGGTGAGGTCGGTGAGCGCGGATTTGCGGTCGTGCATGCCCGCGATGTGCTCCTCGATGGTGGTGCCGGAGGTCAGCGTGGTGACGGTGACCGTGCGGGTCTGCCCGATCCGGTGCGCGCGATCGGAGGCCTGCGCCTCCACCGCCGGATTCCACCAGCGGTCGAAATGAACGACGTCGGCGGCGCGGGTCAGCGTCAGACCGGTGCCCGCCGCCCGCAGACTCAGCACCAATATCGGTGGCCCGGCGGGGGATTGGAAATCCGCGACGATGGCCCCGCGCTGCTCCTGGTCGAGCCCGCCGTGGAAGAACGGCACCCGCACCCCGAACGCCTCGGCGCAATGCCGCACCAGCAGCTCACCGGTCTGCCGGTACTGGGTGAACACCAGCGTCGGCGCGTCCGATTCGAGATTGCCCGCCAATATGTCGGAGCAGACGTCGAATTTGCCCGACCGCCCGGCCAATTCGTCCAGCTCCCCGGTGATCAGCCCCGGATGATTGCACACCTGCTTGAGCTCGGTGAGCACCGCGAGCACCCGAGCGTGCCGCTGCGCCCCGGCGCCGAATCCGGCGGTCTCGGCCCGATCCAGCAGCTGGTCGTAGAGCCGCTCCTGCTCGTCGGTGAGATCGCACACCAGATCGCAGTGGATCTTGGGCGGCAGCGACGCGGCCACCTGGGATTTGCGCCGCCCCAGCACGATCGGCTCGATGGCGTCGCGCAGCCGCAGTACCGCCGGGGCCGAACCCTCGGTGATGGGCCGCACGAACCGCCGCCGGAACTGCGCCTTGTGCGTGAATTCCCCTGGCACGATGAGGTTCAGCAGAGCCCACAGCTCGTCGAGATGGTTCTCCACCGGCGTTCCGGTCAGCGCGATCCGCGCGTCGGCCGTGATCGCCCGGGCCGCCTTCGCCACCTGGGTGCGCGGATTCTTGAGCACCTGCGCCTCGTCGAAAACCACACTGGCCCACTGCCGTCCGGCCAGCGCCGCGCCGTGCCCGCGCAGCGTCGGGTATCCGGTCACGACGATCGTGCCAGCCTCCGCGTCCGGGGCGTCCCCGCCGCGCCAGG
>NZ_JBSGBY010000502.1:0-6358 GCF_053601505.1 Nocardia sp. NPDC004722 | reverse complement strand
CGTAGCGTTTGAACATCTGGAACGGCGTGGAAAAGGCTGCCGCCCATCCGGTCGGGTAGTGGTTGTAGGTTTCCGGTGTGCCCAGGACGTCGATGTACTGCAGGTTCTCCTCGAGGGAGTCCGGGTAGCCGTTGAAGAATTTGTTCTCGTTGACCGATCCGTTGGGCGAACCTTCTCCGGAGGCTCCGTTGTCGGCACAGTAGATGACCACGGTGTTGTCGCGTTGCCCGGTCTGCTCCAGGAAATCGATGATCCGCCCCACCTGGGCATCGGTGTATTCGGAGAATCCGGCGAACACCTCGGCCATGCGGGAGAACAGTCGCTTCTGGTCGGGGCTGAGCGAATCCCACGGCAGCACTTGGTCATCGGGTACCGCGACATCCTTGGGCAGCGGGTTGAGCGGAGTCAACTGAGTGCCCTTGGGCATGACGCCCTTGTCGATCATCCGCTGCAGCACCCACGTGCGGTACGCCTCGTAACCGTCGTCGAACTGGCCCTTGTATTTGGCGGCGTAGTCGGCCGGGCTGTGATGCGGGGCATGATTCGCGCCCGGGCAGAACCACATGTACCACGGCTTGGACGGGTTGCTCGAGCGCTGATCGCGAATCATCTTGATCGCGTTGTCCGCCAAGTCTTTCGACAGGTGATATCCCTGTTCCGGCGTCTGCGGCGGATCGATGAACCGGTTGTCCTCCACCAGGTCGGGATACCAATTGTTGGTCTCACCACCCAGAAACCCGTAGTAGCGATCGAAACCCTTGGCCAACGGCCATTCCGACTTCGAGCCGCCGGAGGAGACATCCTCCTCGGGCACGTTGTGGTTCTTGCCGACCCAGAACGTGGAATAGCCGTTGTCCTGCAGAACCTGCCCCACCGTCGCGCACTGCGCCGGCAGGCGCCCGGCCGAACCGGGAAAACCGTTGGTGGCCTCGGTGATCGCGGCGAAACGGTTCACGTGATGGTTGCGACCGGTCAGCATCGTGGAACGGGTCGGCGAGCACAATGCGGTGGTGTGCCACTGGGTATACATCAGGCCGCTGTCGGCCAGCTTCTGCAAGGTCGGCATATTGATCCGGCCGCCGTACGGCGACCACGACGCCAAGCCGGTGTCGTCGTACAGCACGACCAGAATGTTCGGCGCTCCCTCGGGAGCCTTCTTCACCTCGAACGGTTTCCAGTCCGGCTTGGAATCCCGAACATCGAGCTCGATATCACCGTCGAACCCCTCGTTGATCCCGGTGCCGTATCCCGGAGGACCATCCTTCTTGGAGTCACCGCACGCGGCCAGCAACGGGAGTGCGGCAGCGCCCGCCCCCGCGGCCGCGAGACCACCCAATAACCCGCGCCTGGATAGTTTGCCCCGCTTGGACTGGGATTCGGAATCGGAAGACGCGGACGAGGACTGATGATCTTCGGTCGGCTCCATTACTGCAACCTAGAGCAGTTTGTTCACTGTTCTGAATGGAACTTCATTGCGCGTTGCTGCAATGTTGCTGATTCGCGACAAAAGGTGGCAGCGTGTCGCGGCGGGTTTCATTCGGGCAGTACGCATCGGAAACCGAGATGGCAGGTCGAAGTGTCCTCGGATTGCCCCTGCCGGGCAGCGGGACGATACCGCAGGCAGTAATTCGGCGCGCAGAGATACGAGCCGCCCTTGACCACCCGGCGCGGAAATCGCTCTCCAGGTTCGAGCGGCGGCGGCGCATCAACCCGGGTAGGAGCGCAACAGGAGTTCGCGGCGACTCCGTGTTCGCCCCGGAAATAGTCGGTCGTCCATTCCCATACGTTCCCGCACACGTCGAACAGGCCGTACCCGTTGGGCGGATAGGCGCCGACCTTGGTCGTGCCCGGTTGCGCGACTTGCGCTCGGCCGGGCATGAATTCCCACGGAAACCGCCCCACCCAGGTATTGGCCATCCGCCGTCCCCGCGGCTCGAACTCGTCACCCCACGGGAACGTCGCCGCCGAGCCGCCACGCGCGGCGAATTCCCACTGCGCTTCACTCGGCAGCGACTTGCCCGCCCACTCGGCATACGCGGCGGCGTCCGCGAAGGCGATATGGGTCACCGGGTGCAGGGTGCGCCCATCCAGATTCGTACCGGGCCCACCCGGATGACGCCAATTCGCGCCCGGGACATACGCCCACCACTGCCGCCAATCATCCAGCGGCACCGGCCCGCTCGTGGGTCGGAACACCAGCGCGCCCGGTATCAGATCCGCCGGGTCGGCCCCCGGGAAGTCGGCCGGATCGAGGTCACGCTCGGCGACGGTCACATATCCGGTGTCACGCACGAACCGGTGAAAGGCCGCGGCCGTCACCGGATGGGCGTCCATCCAAAAGGGCTCGACCTGTTTCTCCCGAATGGGCCGCTCTTCGGGAAAATACTCCAGCGAACCCATGGCAAAGACTCCACCGGGAACACGAACCATGCCCTTGCGCGTCGTCACCGCGCCCCCTTTCGCCATCCCGCACAGCGCTCTGCGCCGTCGACCAGCAACGATCGATCGTCCAAAATATCGCCGGGACAAGCTACTACACACGTCGAGCGCAATGCGTCACCCTCGCGCGGCGCGCTGAAGCCGGTTGGCCGTGCGCGGAACGATCACCGAGGCTTCCGTCTGTGTGGACACTGGCCAGTGGTGATACCGATCAGGGTCTGGAAAGCTTTCAGCTATCAAAAAATTCGATGATAGCTTTTGAATACCGAAGACCATCGACGAGTTCATCTCAGATTTCGACGGAATTGGTAGCCGAGATTCGCCGGAAGGAGCCGAAACCATGCGCGCAGGAGTTTCCCGGTCACTGATCACCGCGACCGTTGCCGCCCCGCTCGTTATCCTTCTCGCACCGCCCGCAGCCGCCAACCAGCCCGTGTCACCCGATGCCGAACGACCGGCGGCGGCCGCCCCAGTGGACCAGCCCGTGCTGTCCGACATCGACGAGTTCTATATCCACGTGACCATTTGCGTCCATATCCCGACGCCCGGATCCGCGACCTTGGACTGGTGCTGGCCCTAGCCGGTCGCCGGATCGGCGCACGTGAAATGTCCACATACCTCTCAGGTTTTCGATCCGATCAGCTCGGAAACGCGGGATCCCAGCGCCCGGCCGGCAGCCAATAGCGGTTCTTTGGAACGCAATGTGCGGCTGAGGATGAACGCGCCTTCCAAGGCGCAGAGGGTGGCGACCATCAATTCCCTTGCGTCCGCCGCGGTGAGGCCACGGCGAACGAAATAGGCTGTGCCGTCGTCGATCCAGGATTGGATTACTTCCGCTGCCACGTCGCGGATTCGGGGCTCGCTGTCTGCTACCTCGCCTGCGACGGTGCCGACGGGGCACATGTTGATCCAGCCGTTCTGTTCGATGGTTTCGGCGGCTGCGGTGAAGGCGGCGGGGAGGGCTTCGCGGAGGTCGTCGTGGGCGTCCATCAGGAGGGGGAGGAGTTGGATGTAGGCGGCGCCGGAGGTGCGGAGGGCTTCGGCGGCGATGGCGGATTTGCCTGCGGGGAAGTGGTGGTAGAGGGAGCCCATGGGGGCTCCGGAGGCGGCGGTGATCTGTTTGACGGTGATGGCGCTGTAGCCCTGCACGCGCATGAGTTCGGCGACGGCGGTGACCAGGCGGTCGCGGGTGGTGGTTGACAGGTTCTCGGGCACGGATCCAGACTAGAGCAAACGCACTAGAGCGTATGCTCTAGAGGAGGAGTTGGTTATGCCGATTGCCGAAGTCAGTGCGGGGAGAATCCATTACGTCGAGCGGGGTGAGGGGCCCGCGGTGGTGCTGTTGCACGGGCTCCTGATGAATCACACGCAGTGGGATGCCGTCATCGACAAACTGCCCGAAGGGTTCCGGTACGTGCTGCCGGATCTGCCGCTGGGGTCGCATCCGGAGCCGATGCGCGCGGACGCGGACCTGAGCATGCGAGGGCTGAACCAGTTGATCGCGGATTTCCTCGCGGCGCTGGATCTGCGCGATGTCACGCTGGTGCACACCGATTGGGGTGGCAGCCTGTTCCTCACCGCCTACGGTCTCGACGAGCGCGTCGGCCGGATGATCGTCCTGCCGTGCGAGGCGTGGACGAATTTCCCGCCCGGACTACCCGGCAAGACCGTGACGGTCGCCGCGTACGTGCCCGGCGCACTCACCTTGGGGCTCAAGCAGTTCCGCATCCGGTGGATCCGGTCCTCACCTCTGATGTTCGGCTGGATGGCACGCTACGGGCTCAGCGATGAGCTCGTGCACGGCTGGACCGAACCCGGCCTGCGGGACAAGCGGATTCAGCGCGACATGCTCGCCTACGGGAAGTCCAAGCGCTCCAAGGCCGAGCTCATCGCGAATACCGAAGCGCTGCGGAACTTCTCGGGCGAGGCGCTGATCCTGTGGTCGTCGGCGGGCAAGGTGATGCCGCGCGAGCACGGGCGGCGGCTGGCCGAGATCATCCCGAAGGCCCGGCTGGTGGAGATCGACGACGCCTACGTGCTGTCGATGATCGACCAGCCCGACGCGGTCGCCGAAGCCATGTCGGGATTCCTCACCGGCGCGGTGATCGATCACGGGTAGCGGACGTTACTCTTCGGTATCGTCGGTGCCGCGATCACCGGAGACACGAGAGGCGCGCCATGCCCAGTTTGCTCAGTCGGGCCGTGCCCGTCTTCCTGCGGATCACCCAGGCCAACAAGCCCTTCATCACCGCCGAGGGCGCGCGAAACCACATCCGCGAGCGCAGCATTCGACCGCAGCCTTACGGGCCGCCGCGGCTGCTGCGCCCGGATGTCACGATCGAGGTGCGCGTCGAGAACGGGTGGCCGATCTACACGTTGACGCCCCGCAGCGGCGCGACGCGCGGGAACGTCGTCTACTGCCATGGTGGCGGCTGGGTCAATCAGGTGGTCCGCCAGCATTGGGAGCTGGCCGCCGACATCGCCGCGCGCGCCGGGACGACGGTCACGCTGCCCATCTATCCGCTGATCCCCTACGGCACGGCCGACCAGGTGATCCCGGTGATCGCGGAACTAGTGCGCGCCAACTGGCGACAGTACGGGGAGGTCTGCCTGGCGGGCGACTCCGCGGGCGGGCAGATCGCCCTGTCCACGGCCGTCACGCTGCGGGATGCCGAGGAGCCGAGTGTGCCTCGGACAGTGCTGATCTCACCCGCGCTGGACCTCTCGCTCAGCAATCCGGAGATCCTCACCGTCCAGCCCGACGATCCTTGGCTCGGCCGCGACGGCGGCCTGGTCCTGGGCGAGCATTGGCGCGGCCCGCTGCCGATCACCGACCCCATGGTCAGCCCGCTGTTCGCCGATTTCACCGGGCTCGGCCCGCTCACCGTCTTCTCCGGCACCCGCGACATCCTGATGCCGGATATCCGGATCATGGTCGAGAAGGCCGCGGCGGCGGGCGTCGAAGTCGACTATCACGAAGTGGCGGAGCTGGTCCACGTCTATCCGCTGACACCGACGCCGGAAGCGTGGCGGGCGCGCCGCATCATCATCGACGCGTTGCGTGCCGCGCTGGCGTCGGCACCGGTGCGCGCCTGACGAATACCTATGCCTGCGGGCCGTTTTCGGCCAGCCACTTGCGCACACGGGTGGCCGAAGCGCGCGAGAGCCAAGCGTCCTGCACGACTTCGGTGAGTTCCTGCAATGTCAGTTCGGGAATTCGACTGCCGCGCACCAGAACCGAGAGGTGGCCGTCGAAATGCTTGGTGGTGAAGAACGGTGAGCCGGGGTCCTGAACGAGGGCCAGTTTGTCATCCTCCGCGGGCACCCAGAACACGATGACGTCGTCGTAGCGTTCCCCGGTCTCCGGGTCGAAGGCGTCGGGGCGCGGACTGCGGAAGAAGACGAAGGATTTGCCGCCCACCTGATAGACCGGATTACCGGCCGGGCCGTCGACGATGGTCACGTGCGGCATGGCGTTGGCCAGGTCATGGACATCGGCCAGGCGGGCGCGGCGCGATCGGCTCGATGCTTGGCGGGGTCTGCTCGGCACCTCGTCGAGTGTATCGGCGCGCACAGCCGCCCGGGCCGCGAGCTGGGTTTATGCGTGCCTGCTGGCACAGAATGCGGCAAATCACATAGGTTGGACGCCATGGCGCGGCGTGTCGATGGAAACCTCCCCGAAGAGGTGACTAGCTTCGTCGGCCGCCGCCAGGAACTGGCTACCGCGAAGCGACTGCTGCCCACCACCCGGGTGCTCACCCTGCTGGGTCCCGGCGGCATGGGCAAGACGCGACTCTCGCGGCAGATCGGGCAGCTGGTCGCCCGGGCCTTCCCGGACGGAGTGTGGCTGGTCGAGCTGGCCGACGTGCGGGATCCCGCGCTCGTCACGCTGATGGTGACCGAGGCGCTGAACCTGCGC
>NZ_JBSGBY010000501.1:0-6366 GCF_053601505.1 Nocardia sp. NPDC004722 | reverse complement strand
GTCGAAGGCGGCGGCGGCCCGCTCGGCCAGCACGACCGCGATCGCGTCGTTCGACTCCCCCGCCACCGTGCGGCGCTGCACCTCGTCGAACAGCGTCCGATGCACGCCGCCCAGCAGCGCGGCGACCACCCGGGCCGTGAAATCGTCTGCGGGAGCGCCGGTTTCCTCGGCCAGCACTTCGGCCAGCAGGCGTTCGCGATCCTCGTGGAACTCTCGCATCCGCGCGACCAGGGCCGGGCTGCCGGTGATCAGGGCGGCGAAGTCCGGTCCCGAGAAGCCCGCCAGCACGGCATCCTTCGCGACGGCCCCCGCCAAATACGCCCGCCGCAGCGCGGCCAGCGCCGACTCCCCCGGCTGCCGCGCGCGCACGGTGTCCGCCGGGCCGGCGACGAATGCCTCGCGAATATCCAGCACCAGATCTTCCTTGCGCGGGAAGTAATTGGTCACGGTCATCTTGGCGACCTCCGCGGCCACCGCGATCTCGGCGATGGTGACCGTGTCGTACCCACGCTCCAGGAACAACCGCGTCGCGGTATCGGAGATGTTCTGCCGGGTCTGCAACTTCTTGCGCTCGCGCAGACCCTGGGGCGCGCCGGTCGACGACGGTGTCATAAAATCATTATGATCATCTTTTTATGACTGTCACAATTTTTCGCCCGCGAGTCCGGGCTATCGCCGGAACTTACTCTGAAGTAAGGTCGAACAAACGACTCGAATTGTGAGGTCAAACAGCCATGGCATGGAAGCCCAGCGAAATCACGGACCAGTCCGGGCGCACCTTCGTCATCACCGGCGCCAACGGCGGGCTCGGCGAACAGACCAGCAAGGTGCTCGCGGGCAAGGGCGCCACCGTCATCATGGCCTGCCGCAACGCCGCCAAGGCGCAGGAAGTGGCCGATCGCATCGACGGTGACGTGCGGGTGGCTGCGCTGGACCTGGCCGATCTCGCCTCCGTGCGCCAGTTCGCCGAGACCCAGGGCGAATTCGATGTGCTCATCAACAACGCGGGCCTGATGAACATCCCGTTCTCGCGCACCAAGGACGGCTTCGAAACCCAGTGGGGCGTCAACCATCTCGGGCATTTCGCGCTGACCGGGCTGCTGCTGGACAAGATCAGCGACCGGGTCGTCTCGCTGGCGTCGATCGCCCACAAGCAGACCCCCAAGCTCTACATCGACGACCTCAACTACGAGAACCGCCGCTACCAGCGCAATCTCGCCTACGCGCAGTCCAAGCTCTCGAACCTCATGTTCGCCCGCGAACTGCAGCACCGGCTCGAGGCCGCCGGTTCGACCAAGCGCTCCTACGCCGTGCACCCGGGCGTCTCGGCGACCGACCTTTTCGCCAAGACCGAAACCCCCCTCGACAAGATCTCCAAGCCGTTCATCCGGATCGTCGGCCAGTCCCCGTTCCACGCGGCCTACTCCTCGATGTTCGCGGCCACCTCCCCCGACGCCGACCCGAACACCTACTGGGGTCCCACCCGCTGGTTCGGCAGCCAGGGCCCGGTCGAGGCGTCCCCGTCGAGCAAGACCTCCCAGGATCGCGACCTGCAGCGCCGCCTGTGGGAAGAGTCCGAGCGCTTGACCGGCGTCACATACAAATTCTGATCTGTGCACCTGCCTACTACGCGGCCCGTAGTAGGCAGGTACCGTGGAGGTCGTGTCCGCTCCCCATCGCCGTCCGGCCCTGATTGTCTTCGTGGTCGTGGCGTTCCTGGCGTGCCTGGGATTGGGGTACTGGCAGTGGACCCGGTTCGAATCGGGTGGCGGCACGTATCAAAATCTCGGCTACGCATTGCAGTGGCCGTTGTTCGCGGGCTTCGTGATCTGGGCCTATGTCCGCTTCGTGCGCCTCGAGAAGGAAGCGGTGGAGGACGCCGCCCCGAGTCCCGAAGTGGCCGAATCCACTCCGGACAGCAGCCCCGATGCCCGGCCGCGCCGGCCCAAGGCCGCGGCACCGCGCGAGATTCCGGCGGGCTTGTTGCCGGAGCGCCCCAAGGCCGCCCGGGACGAGGATCCCGAGCTCGCCGAATACAACAAATACCTGGCCGATCTGCACGCCCAGGACATGGACGACAAGGTCCGTGACGCGGGGCTGCACCACACCGAGAGGAGCGCCGGTTGAGCACCCGCGACAACTCCGCAGAAACCCCCGTCGCCGGTGAGACCACCACGCTGGCTCCCCGCCCGCTCGGTGCCGCCACGCCCGAGAAGATCCGCGGCGCGCTGACCCGCTACCGCGTGCTCGCCTACATCACCGGTGTCTGGCTGCTGGTGCTGTGCGGCGAGATGATCTACAAGTACGGCATTCTCGACGACAGCCACTCCGCGCCGCACTGGCTGTTCTACATCGGCCAGGTGCACGGCATCTTCTACATGATCTACCTGGTCTTCACCATCGACCTCGGGATCAAGGCGCGCTGGCAGCCGCTGACCACGTTCCTCACCTGCCTGGCGGGCACGATCCCGTTCGCCTCCTTCTTCTTCGAGCACTACCGGACTCGCGATGTGAAGGCCACCTTCGGTCTCTGAGTCAGCAACGAAAAACCGCGCCCCGCCGAGGAATCGGCGGGGCGCGGTCGTTTCGGGAAGTGTTCAGCCGTGACGCTACCGAGCCCGGCCCGGGCGGCGCTACCGAGCCCCCGCCCCGGCTTCGCTCAGCGTTCGGCCAGGGCCGCCAGCGCCGGGAGCAGTTGCCGCAAGGCACGGCCGCGGTGGGACGCCGCGTCTTTCTCGGCCGGGGTGAGCTGCGCGGAGGAGACGTCGCCGCCATCCGGGAAGAACAGCGGATCGTAGCCGAAACCGCCGTCGCCCACCGGCTTTCGGCCGATGACGCCGGGCCATTCGCCGCGCACGGTCTCCTCGACGCCGTCGGCGACCAGAGCGCAGGCGGAGACGAAGCGCGCGCCGCGACGGTCGTCGGGGACATCGCCGAGCTGGGCCAGCAGCAGGGTGTTGTTGGCCTCGTCATTGCCGTGGGTGCCCGACCAGCGGGCCGACAGCACACCCGGCATGCCGTTGAGGGCATCCACCTCGAGACCGGAATCGTCTGCGACACAGGGCAATCCGGTGGCGGCGAAGCCGTCGCGGGCCTTGGCGAGGGCATTGCCCTCGAAGTCCGGCGCGGTCTCGGGGGCCTCCGGATACTCCGGCACGTCGTTCAAGCCGACGATCTCGAGGCCCGCGACGCCCGCCTCATCCAGGATGCGGCGCAACTCGTTGAGCTTCTTGGTATTGCGGCTGGCGACCAGGACACGACGGGTCATCGCTTCTTGGACTCCTCCGGCTCGGGCAGCACGCCCGGGTACGGCAGCGCCAGGGCTTCCTTCTGCACCACGAACAGCTGCTCGCAGCCCGCGAGCGCGGAATCGAGGAGCTTGTCGAGGGTGGAGCGCGGGAAGGTCGCGCCCTCGCCGGTGCCCTGGATCTCCACCAGGGTGCCGGTGTCGGTGGCGACCACGTTCATATCGACCTCGGCGCGCGAATCCTCTTCGTACGGCAGGTCCAGGCGCACCCGGCCGTCGACGACGCCGACGCTCACCGCGGCGATGGCGCAGGAGATCGGTTGCGGGTCGGACAGTTTCCCGGCCGCGCCCAGGTAGGTGATGGCGTCCGAGAGCGCCACGTACGCGCCGGTGATGGCGGCGGTGCGGGTGCCGCCGTCGGCCTGCAGCACGTCACAGTCCAGCGCGATGGTGTTCTCGCCGAGCGCGGCCAGGTCGATGCAGGCGCGCAGGGAACGGCCGATCAGCCGCGAGATCTCCTGGGTGCGGCCGCCGACCTTGCCCTTCACCGACTCTCGGCCCGAGCGGGTGTGGGTGGCGGCGGGCAGCATCGCGTATTCGGCCGTCAGCCAGCCCAATCCGGAGTCACGACGCCACGGCGGCACGCCGTCGGTGACACTCGCGGTGCACATCACCCGCGTCCCGCCGAACTCCACCAGCACCGACCCCGCCGGGTGCGAGGTGAATCCCCGGGTGATCCGTACGTCGCGGAGTTCGTCATCCGCCCTGCCATCGGCTCGTTTCGACACGGCCAACAGCGTAGCTCCCCCGCCTCCCCGAAACTTCAGCGGACGGCAGCGTGCCGTTGACCGTCTCGCACCCGGGCCGGCGGTTGAGTGCCGAACCGATTTTGGACGTACCCGGGGAGTTACCCCGACCGTTACGAGATCTGTTGTCGCGTCAGATATCGAAAACTTCGCCCGGCGACACCGCGTGGACCGGACCGCTGAACACGGCCTTGGCTTCGGCGATGACGTCCTCGCGGGAAGTCCACGGGGGGATGTGGGTCAGGAGGAGTTCGCCGACGCCCGCTTGGGCGGCGATCAAACCGGCCTCGTGGCCCGAGAGGTGGATGCCCGGGGGGCGGTTCGCCGGGTCGTGGGTCCAGGACGCCTCGGAGAGGAGAACGTCTGCGCCGCTGGCCAACTCGAAGACCTCGTCGCACAGGGCGGTGTCGCCGGTGTAGACGAAGGTGCGGCCCGCGGCGGTGTTGATGCGCAGGCCGTAGGACTCCGGCGGGTGGTACATGCGCCGGGCCTCGACGGTGTGGCCGGGGCCGAAGGTGGTCGGCGTGCCCGGCTGCCATACCCGCATGTCGATGACGTCGGACCAGTCGTCGGTCTCGCCGCCGATCTCGGCGGAGGCGTTGCCGATCCGCAGCGAGGTGTCGGTGGGGCCGTAGACGATGGCCTTCCCGGTCGGCGGATTCGGGTGGTAGCGCCGCCACACCAGCAGGCCCGGCAGATCCAGGCAGTGGTCGGCGTGCAGATGGGTGAGGAAGATGTCGACCTCACCCGGATCGAGGTACCGCTGCAGCGCGCCCAGCACGCCGGGACCGAAATCGATGACGGTCGGTGTCATATCCGGGCCGGTCAGCAAGTAACCCGAGGCCGGAGAATCCGGGCCGGACACGCTGCCCGAGCACCCGATCACGGTGAGGCGCATTCCCCCATGCTGCCACGCTGCATTCTCACTCAAGGAGGGATCCCCCAAATCGCCGACCGCGTCCAGCGTCACCCCTGCGACGCGGTACGGCCGGCTTCAACCCCGCGACGATGACGACGTTCATTCCCAGAGAGTACCCACCCGGCAAACACTCCACCTATCGCCCCGAAAAGATGTCCTTGCCAAGAGATTTCCGGATTGCCGGGCAGGACGCCCCACAGGATCGACCCGTAGAGCACCAACACCACCAGACCGACCACGATCTGCAGCACGTTTCGCGAGAACCAGCCCCAGCAGATCACGTAGGTGAGCCAGCCGAACACCAGCACCGACGCCCCGACCGAGACGCTGTGCGCGGGAGCGGTGAGCCACTGCCCGAGCCCCGCGATCACCCAGATGATCGCGGTGGCGGTCAGCCCGCGCCCGATCCCGGTCAGCAGGGCCAGCAGCCCGAGCACGATGACCGGCAGCGTGTTCCCGAACAGATGCCCCCAATTGGCATGCAGCACAGGCGCGAACAGAATCCCCGACAGCCCGGCCTCACTGCGCGGCTTGACCCCGGCATTGTCGAGCTCACCGTTCGTCGCACTGTTGATCGCCTCGATCACATACAGCAGCGCCGTGAACCCCAGCGTCAAAACAATGGCCCGCTGCCACAGCAGCTTCACCGCGGCATTGCCGCCCGCCCGCTCGACTCCCCCGGCAGGTTTCGCCAACTGCCCCCGCAACCGCGCGATCCGATCCGGATCGAACGACGATCCCATCCCGCTGCCGCCGCTCATAGCAAGACCTCCTAGGCGTCTTGCTCTCGAGCGTACCGCTGCCTCGATAAACAGCGCGCCCGCTGCGGTTGCGCAGCGGGCGCGGGGTCGGTGTGGTCTCGGGGCGGCGGTCAGGCCCAGAGTTGGCCGTCGAGTTTCTCTTCGGCTTCTTCGAGGGTGCCGTCGTAGGCGCCGGTGGAGAGGTATTTCCAGCCGCCGTCGGCGACGACGAAGGCGATATCGGCGCGGTGCCCGGCCTTTTGGGCCTTCTTCGCGACGCCGAGGGCGGCGTGCAGGATCGCGCCGGTGGAGATGCCCGCGAAAATGCCCTCTTCCAGGACCAATTCGCGGGTGCGGCGGACCGCGTCGTAGGGGCCGACGGAGAAGCGGGAGGTGAGGACGGACTCGTCGTAGAGTTCGGGGACGAAGCCCTCGTCGAGATTGCGCAGGCCGTAGACGAGTTCGCCGTAGCGGGGTTCGGCGGCGACGATGTCGATGTCGGCGACCTTCTCGCGCAGGAAGCGGCCGGTGCCCATCAGGGTTCCGGTGGTGCCCAGGCCCGCCACGAAATGCGTGATCTCGGGCAGGTCGGCGAGGATCTCCGGGCCGGTCGTCTCGTAGTGCGCGAGCGCGTTGGCGGGATTGCCGTACTGG
>NZ_JBSGBY010000500.1:0-6371 GCF_053601505.1 Nocardia sp. NPDC004722 | reverse complement strand
CGGCCGGTCTGTTTCACTGGACGTCGAGCGATCCCCCACGCTCGAAGACCCTAGTGGATCGATCGCGGGGCGCAATCGTTGTGCGCACCCTGCGCCGAACCGGACGTTCGCCTCGGCGTATCTTGCATTTCGATCCCGATCTTCCGCACCCGGAGTGTTTTCGGCGAAGATCGATTTGCTGTAGGTACGCTGTGCGCCGTTCTATGTGCCCCGATTGGTAGAGCTGGACGGAACCCCTCCCGAGGAGGATGTGGTGACAGCAGTTGCTCCAAAGCCCGAACAGAACCTCGAATGGTCCCGGCCGTTCCCGCCGCGGCGCGGTCTGAAGGGCTCGTTCATCTACAAGGCGATCACCACGACCGACCCCAAGATGCTCGGGATGATGTACCTGACCACCGCGATCACCTTCTTCCTGATCGGTGGCATCATGGCGCTGCTCATGCGCGCCGAGCTGGCCCGGCCGGGGATGCAGTTCCTCTCCACCGAGCAGTTCAACCAGCTGTTCACCATGCACGGCACGATCATGCTGCTGTTCTATGCCACGGCGATCGTGTTCGGCTTCGCGAATGTGGTGCTGCCCTTGCAGATCGGGGCGCCCGACGTCGCCTTCCCGCGGTTGAACGCGTTGAGCTACTGGCTGTACCTGTTCGGCGCGAGCATGGCCACCGGCGGCTTCCTCACCCCGGGCGGCGCGGCCGATTTCGGGTGGACCGCCTACACGCCGCTCTCGGACATCGTGCATTCGCCGGGCGTCGGCGGTGACCTGTGGATCCTGGGCCTGGCGGTCTCCGGTCTGGGCACCATCCTCGGCGGCGTCAACATGATCACCACCGTGGTCTGCCTGCGCTGCCCGGGCATGACGCTGTTCCGCATGCCGGTCTTCACCTGGACCATCCTGGTGACGAGCTTCCTCATCCTGGTGGCCTTCCCGATCCTGACCGCCGCCCTGTTCGCGCTGGCCTACGACCGGCACCTGGGCGGGCACATCTACGACCCGGCCAACGGCGGCAGCATTCTCTACCAGCATTTGTTCTGGTACTTCGGGCATCCAGAGGTGTACATCATCGCGCTGCCGTTCTTCGGCATCGTCTCGGAGGTGTTCCCGGTCTTCAGCCGCAAGCCGATCTTCGGCTACACCACGCTGGTGTACGCGACTTTCGCCATCGCGGCGCTGTCCATCGCGGTGTGGGCGCACCACATGTATGCCACGGGAGCTGTTCTGCTGCCGTACTTCTCGTTCATGACCTTCCTCATCGCGGTGCCGACCGGGGTGAAGTTCTTCAACTGGATCGGCACCATGTGGCGCGGGCAGTTGACCTTCGAGACGCCCATGTTGTTCGCGGTCGGCTTCATCGTGACGTTCCTCTTCGGTGGTCTGTCGGGCGTCATCCTGGCCTCCCCGCCGATCGACTTCCACGTCTCCGACTCGTATTTCGTGGTCGCGCACTTCCACTACGTGCTCTTCGGCACCATCGCCTTCGCGACCTTCTCCGGGATCTACTTCTGGTTCCCGAAGATGACCGGCCGCATGCTCGACGAGCGCCTGGGCAAGTGGCACTTCTGGACCACGTTCATCGGCTTCCACACCACGTTCCTGGTGCAGCACTGGCTGGGCAATATGGGTATGCCGCGCCGCTACGCCGACTACCTGCCCGGCGACGGATTCACCACGCTCAACACCGTTTCCACCATCGGCTCGTTCATTCTGGGCGCGTCGATGCTGCCGTTCGTGTGGAACGTCTTCAAGTCCTACCGTTACGGCGAGGTGGTGACCGTGGACGATCCGTGGGGCTACGGCAACTCCCTGGAGTGGGCGACTTCTTGCCCGCCGCCGCGGCACAACTTCTACGAGCTGCCCCGGATTCGTTCGGAGCGTCCGGCTTTCGAGCTGCACTACCCGCACATGGTGGATCGCATGCGCGCCGAGGCGCATGTCGGCTGGGGCTCGAAGCATCACGCGGTGGTCGAGCACGAGAAGGCCGCCACCTAGCCCATCCCGCATCCCAGCGCGGCGGTCGTCTCCGGACGGCCGCCGCGTTTTTGGTTGACGCAATTGCTGGATCTGATCTAAATTTAGGACCGTAACAACTTCTGGTGAAAGGTCCTCTCAGTGCGCAAGATTCAGTTCGCCGCCGGCCGTCCCGTCCTCGCTGACGCCGCCGAGTTGGTCCCCGGCCCGGGGCAGCTGCTGGTGCGCACCGAGCTGGCGGGGATTCACCTCGGCCTGCTGCGCATGCTGCGCAACGGGGGCGACGGACCCGACGGCGGCGAGATCGTCGGCACCGTGGTGGATGCCGGAGCGGACCTGGCCGAATGGATCGGAAAGCGGGTCGGCGGCGTGGTCTTCGAGGGCGCATACGCCGAATTCGCGCTCGCCATGCCGCAATTGATGTGCGAGGTGCCCGACGGTGTGACCGCTGCCGATGCGCTGGCCCTGGTTCGCGGCGGTGTCATAGCGCGCGGTCTGCTGCACGCCGCCCGGTTCGTGCCGGGTGAATCGGTCCTCGTCACCGGCGCGGCCAGCGGTGTCGGCCACCTGGCCGTCCAATTGGCCGCGGCCTTGGGCGCTTCCCGGGTGATCGCGGCCGTCAGCGCCGCCGACAAGGCGGATTTCCTGCGTGACTGCGGCGCGCACGAGGTCGTGACCTACGACCAGGTCTGGACCGAGAAGGTCGATGTCGTCCTCGACGGTGTCGGCGCGGACATGGTGCGGCGCGGGGTGGAAACCCTTGCCCCGCACGGCCGTCTGATCGTCTTCAGCGCGTACGGCGGCAGTGTGGACGCCAATGCCTTGCTCGGTGAGCTCAAGACGGTCGCCGGTTTCTCCATGGGCCTGCTCAGCCGCACCCGCGCCGACCTGCTCGACGGCTGGCGCGCCGAGCTGTGGGAGCTGCTGGCGGCGGGCCGGATTCGCCCGCGCCACACCGTTTTTCCCCGGGTCGAGGTGGATGCCGCGATCGATCTGGTCGCCACCCGCCGCAATCTCGGCAGGGTCGCGGTGTGCCCGGTCTGACCCCGCCGCGTAGTTACCGCCCGGTTGGGGCAAATGACCGATACCGCCGCGCCCGGGCGGGGACTACCGTCGATGCCGGAAGCCGGTCTCACCGTCCGGCTTTCCTGCCCGGACTCCCTCTCCGGGCATTGTCGGCCACTGCCCGGTCGGCGATGGAATCGGCCCGATGCGGATCTCCTGTCCGCGTCGGGCCGATTCCGTCAGCCCCGACCCGGCCACGGCTCGAGCGCTTGACCATATAAAGCCTGATCATTCGTCCATTTGCGGCGCGCTTGGAATAGCAGTGGACTTGCTGCCTCGGTGCTGTACTGTCCGCAGTCGGAGCGCGAAACCGCCGCGTTCCGGCGCAATCCGCAGGTCTCGACTTCGGGAGGGACAATGCTCGCCGATTCTCCGGATGTTTGCGATACCGCACCGGGCATCGTAGGCCGCACCGCCGAGTCCGCCCTCGGCGACTCCGCCGACGACTGGCAGCGGCAGCTACGGAAATGGAACGACACCAGCTCGGCCGTCGCGCTGACGCTACCCAAGCTGCTCACCCGGGCCGCCTCCTACGATCCGGAGGCCGCGGCCGTGGTGTGCGGCGGCGTCGCCCTCACCTACCGGGACCTGGCCGAGCAGGCGAACCACCTGGCGCGCAGGCTGATCGGCGCGGGCGTCGGCCCGGAGGACGTGGTGGCGGTCGCGCTGCCCCGCTCGCCGGAGTGGGTGGTGGCGGTCTGCGCGGTCGCGCACGCCGGGGCCGCCTTCCTGACCGTCGACCCGGACGCCGCGCCCGCCCGCATCGCGCCGATCCTCGCCGATTCCGGTGCGGTCGCCGGGATTACGACCGACCTGCGGCGGGACCTGCTGCCCGCCATGGCCTCCGGCGACTGGCTCACCATGGACCCGATCGGCCAGCCGGATCGATCCGAGGAACCCGAGCTGCTCGACGCGCGCGCCCGCGCACTGGTGGCCGAGGGCGCGGCCGCGCCGCTGCGCCGCACCAGCGGCGAGAGCGCGCCCGGCGCGGCCGGTGTCTGGTCGGCGCCGCTGGCCACCCCGGTCACCGACGCCGAACGGGTGCGGCCGCTGCGGCTCGAGCATCCGGCGTACGTGGTCTATCCGCTCGAGTCGAGCGGAATCATGCGGGGCGCGACCATCACTCATGCCGGGCTGGCCAATCTGGTGGTGACCCAGGCGCAGCGCTGCGACTCCGATCCGGACGCCCGGGTGCTGGCCGCCGCCGCCCCCGGCCGCGACACCGCGGTCTGGGAACTGTTGCTGGCCTTGGCTTCCGGGGCGACGCTGGTGGTGGCCCCGCCCGGCCCGTACGCGGGCGCGGACCTCTACGAGCTCATGACCGACGCGCAGGTCACCCACGCGGTGCTGACCCCGCACATTCTCGCCACCCTGCCCAGCGCCGAACCGCTGCCGCTACTGCGGCTGCTCGCCACCACGGGCGCGGCCTGTCCGGCAAAACTGACCGGAATCTGGTCGGCCGGGCGGTCGTTCGTGAGCGGTTACGGCTGGCCGGAGGCGGGTCTGTGCGCCACCATGAGCCGCCCGCTGGACGCGGTCACCCCACATGCGGCCGTCTCCATCGGCGGCCCGGTGGTCGGCACCCGCTGCTACGTACTGGACGAGAAGATGAACCCGCTACCGCCGGGCTTCCTGGGCGAAATCTATGTCGCCGGAGCGGGTTTGGCGCGCGGCTACCGGCATCGCCCGGGCCTCACCGGCGCCCGCTTCCTGGCCGACCCGTACGGCAATCCGGGTGACCGCATGTTCCGCACCGGAGAGCTGGGCTGCTGGCGCGGCGACGGCGAGTTGGACCACCACGGACGGCTCGGGTCCGCGCCGATCGGGCAGCCGGTAGCGCCTCGATACTCACGGGCGGGATCGCCGGGCACGTTGTAGTGTTTTTGTCCGGAGGGCCGCGCACGCGGCAGGGACGGGCAACATCGCGACGTGGGGGAGTACTCGGTGAGCACACCAGACGAGTCGTCGAAACGCGCCCACCTCGAGTTCTCGGCCGCCTCCGGTGATCCCAAGGCCATGCACGATCTCGGCTATCTGTTCGAGACGTCGACGCCGCCCGAACGCGACGAGGCGCGCAAGTGGTACGAACTGGCGGTCGCCGCCGGGTACACCGACGCGTACTTCCGGCTCGGCTATCTGCTCAACGACAGCCTGACGCAGGAGGATCAGCACACCGCGATCGGCTGGTATCGCAAGGCCGCCGCGCACGGCGACCGGATCGCGATGTTCAACATCGGGGTGCTCAGCGAGTACCGGCTCGCACCACCGGATTATCCGGCGGCGCGGCACTGGTACGAGCAGGCGGCGAACGCCGGGCACACCAACGCCTACTACCGGCTGGCCTACGTCCTCGAGCAACGGGTGACGCCGCCCGACCGTCCCGGCGCTCGCCACTGGTACGAGAAGGCCGGTGAAACCGGCGACAGCCGCGCCATTTTCAATGTCGGCTACCTGTACGAGACCGACGATCCGCCGGACTATCCGGCCGCCACCCGGTGGTACGAGAAGGCGTCCGCGGCGGGCTACGAGAACGCCGACTACGCCGTGGGATTCATGCTCGACAAGCGCATCCTCCCGCGTGACCTGGCCGCCGCCCGCCGCTGGTACGAGAAGGCCGCGGCCCACGGCGACGCCCGCGCGGACTACGCGCTGGCCGAACTCGCCGAGCAGGACGACGATCCACTGACGCTCGTGCTCTACGAGCGTGCCGCCGCGAACGGCAGTGCCTCGGCGATGAACTGGCTCGGCCACCACCTGTGGATGCGATCGTCCGGGCGCAACGCGGCGGCCGCCACCGCCTGGTTCGAGCGTTCCGCCGCCAACGGCTTCGCCATGGCGAAGTCCAATCTGGTGAAGATCGGGGTGGCGGAAGCGCCGCCCGAGGGCGAGTCCCCGATGGCGCGCGGCATCCGGCCCGAGCAGGTGCCGCCCCCGGCCGTCGCGGCCGCCCTCGGTCTCGCCGCGTCCGCCACGCCGACCGGCATCCGGGCCGAACTGGACACCGTCATCGACGATTCGCCATACCGGCGCAACGCTTTCCGGATGTCCGGTCTGCCCGCCGACGCGAACGGCCGGTTGCTGCGCAAGCGGGTCACCGAGATCGACGCCACCGAACGACTCGGCGTGCCCGTCGCGGCGGCGACCCTGCTGCCGGTGCCGACGCCGCCCGAGCCGGGCGAGGTGAAGGCGGCGCTCAACCAGCTGCGCGAGCCCAATCATCGGCTGATCCAGGAACTGTTCTGGCTCTGGCCGGATCGCGACGGCGCCCCGGTCTCGGGTGTCACGATCGTCTGCCGCCCGATGAGCATGACCTGCCGGGCCCGCTCGATCTCGGTGG
>NZ_JBSGBY010000499.1:0-6377 GCF_053601505.1 Nocardia sp. NPDC004722 | reverse complement strand
GCCGCAGTCGGCGGCGACCTGGGACAGCAGCTTCTCCTCGATGCCCAGCAGCGCGACGTGCGCCCCGTGCGCGTGCAGCTGCCGGGCGAGGGCCGCCCCGATCCCCCTCGCCGCGCCCGTGATCAGGATGCGTTGGCCCGCGACTCGCGGGGAGTGGCGGCGGAATCCACGGCGTGTTCCGGCCGGGCTGGCATTCATGTATGCGAAACTACCATCTAGACGAACACTCGTGTTCGCAAATCTTGCGAGCATTTGTTGCGCGATACGCGACACCTTTGCGAAGTGCACAACAGCGACAGCGAAGAGTGCGACAACGTGCCGAGGCCGGAAACGCTCGAACCGGACCCCGCGCGGGGCGCGCGCCGCACCCCGCTATCGTGCCTATTGACGGAGGGCCAGTGAGAGGGCCGTCCACAGTCGAGAGGACCAACACCGTGGAGATTTCGGGCTCCGCCGCCATTGTCACCGGAGGTGCGTCCGGGCTGGGCGCGGCCACCGCCAAGCGCCTCGCCGATGCGGGCGCGACCGTGTTCGGCCTGGATCTGGCGCAGTCGATCGAGCGCGCGGGCGACAGCGTCCCCGCCGGTGTCACCCTCATCCCGACCGACGTCACCAGCGGTGACGAGGTGGCCGCCGCGGTCGCCAAGGTCGTGGAATCCGGTGTGCCGCTGCGTATTGTGGTCAACTGCGCCGGCGTGGGCTGGGCGGGACGCATCCTGTCCAAGAACGGCCCGCACGACCTGGAGCTGTTCCGCACGGTCATCACCGTGAACCTGCTGGGCTCGTTCAACGTCATGCGCCTGGCCGCCGACGCCATCGCCAAGACCGATCCGGTCGACGAGTACGGCTCGCGCGGCGTCATCATCAACACCGCGTCCGTCGCGGCGTTCGAGGGGCAGATCGGGCAGATCGCCTACTCCGCGTCCAAGGGCGGCGTCGCCGGCATGACCATCCCGGCCGCGCGCGACCTGGCGCAGTTCGGCATTCGCGTGAACACCATCGCGCCCGGCATCATCGACACCCCGATGCTCGCGGGCGTCACCGAGGAGTACCGCAAGGGGCTGGAAGCGGGCGTCCCGTTCCCGTCGCGCCTGGGCCGCCCGGACGAGTACGCGCAGCTCGCGCAGTACATCACCGAGCACGACTACCTCAACGGCGAGACCATCCGCATGGACGGCGCACTCCGCATGGCTCCGCGCTAGTCGCTGGAACAAATAAGGCCCGCACCGGGATCCGGTGCGGGCCTTACTGTTTCGTAAAGCACAAAGGCGCGGGGGTTGAGGCCCGCGCCTAGGAAGCTTTAGTGGGGGCGGACCGCAGCAGCCTGCGGGCCCTTCTTGCCCTCGGTGATCTCGAACGACACGGCCTGGCCCTCTTCGAGCTGACGGTAGCCGTTGCCTTCGATCTCCGAGTAGTGGACGAAAACGTCGGGGCCGTCCTCGCGGGCGATGAAGCCGTAGCCCTTCTCCGCGTTGAACCACTTGACGGTGCCCTGAACCATTACCTTCTCCTGACGAGGTGTTTCTTTGTGTTGCGTGGGTGCCGCGGCCGCGGTACCCGGGGTCGATCAGAAGGCGGCCACCCTGCTCTTGCAAGGTGAAGCACGCCCGCACAATGTTCCGCGCGAGCATGTAGAACACGTACACGAAAACTTACGACCAAGACGTACAACGTACGCGTCGGCGTGGAGTTCCCGAAATCACCGACGGATGTGGATCGTCACATTCGGGACAAATAGCGCATGACCAATTCCCGCTTGCTATAGGTCGGGCTCCTGCGGAAACACCGCAGGAGCCCGATCCAGAGAACTTGTCAGAGTGTGCGCGTCAGCCGGTCGGCCAGGATGCGCGCGAAGTGCGCCGGATCCTTCAGCTCGCCGCCCTCGGCCAGAACCGCGGTGCCGTAGAGCAATTCGGCGGTCTCGGTCAGCGCCTCCGGCTTCTCGGCCTCGCCGGAAACCTTCGCGAACGCGTCACGCAGGCCGGTGACCAGCGCGTGCGACGGGTTCAGTTCGAGGATGCGCTTGCTGTGCGGCAGCTCCTGCCCCGAGGCGCGGTACATGCGCTCGAGCATCGGGGTGAAGTCGAACACATCACCCACGATGCAGGCGGGCGAGGTGGTGAGCCGGTTGGTCAGGCGCACCTCCTTCACCTCCGCGTCGAGGACGCCCTGCAGCCAGGTCAGCACCTCGGCGAAGTCCTTGTCCTGCTGCTCGCGCAGCTGCTCGGACGCCTTCTTCTCGTCCTCGGTCTCCAGGTCGACCTCGCCCTTGGCGATCGAGACGATCGGCTTGCCGTCGAACTCGGGGACCGAGCCCACCCACATCTCGTCGACCGGTTCGGTCAGCACCAGCACCTCGAGGCCCTTGGCCTTGAACGCCTCGATGTGTGGCGAGTTCTCGATCTGCTGCCGGGATTCGCCGGTCATGTAGTAGATGGCCGACTGGGTCTCGGGCATCCGCTCGACGTACTCGGCCAGCGAGGTCTGCTCGGTCTCGGAGTGCGTGGACGCGAAAGACGAGACGGCCAGGATGGTTTCGCGGTTGTCGGGATCCGACAGCAGGCCCTCCTTGAGGACCCGGCCGAACTCCTTCCAGAACTCCCAGTACTTGGTCTTGTCGTCGGCGTTACGCAGATCCTTGACCGTGGACAGCACCTTGCGCACCAGCCGCTTGCGGATCATCTGGATCTGGCGGTCCTGCTGCAGGATCTCGCGAGAGACGTTGAGCGACAGGTCCTGCGCGTCGACGACGCCCTTGACGAAGCGCAGATACTCCGGCATCAGCTCTTCGCAGTTGTCCATGATGAACACCCGGCGCACGTACAGCTGCACGCCGCGCTTGTGCTCGCGGGTGAACAGGTCGAACGGCGCGTGCGACGGAATGAACAGCAGCGCCTGGTATTCGAAGGTGCCCTCGGCCTTCATCGGGATGATTTCCAGCGGATCGTCCCAGGCGTGCGAGACGTGCTTGTAGAACTCCTGGTACTCCTCGTCGGAGACCTCGCTGCGCGGGCGCGTCCACAGCGCCTTCTGCGAGTTCAGGGTCTGGGTCTCGACCAGGGTCTTCTCGGTCTTCTCTTCGCCTTCACCGTCCATGACGGTGCGCTCGACATCCATGCGGATGGGCCAGGCGATGAAATCCGAGTACTTCTTGACGATTTCGCGGAGCTTCCACTCCTGCGTGTAGTCGAAGAGGTGATCCTCGTCGTCGGAAGGCTTGAGGTGCAATGACACCGAGGTGCCCTGCGGGGCCTCGGTCAGTTCCTCGATGGCGTAGGTGGAAGAGCCCGCCTCGGATTCCCAACGGGTGCCGGTGGTCTCGCCCGCCTTGCGGGTGGTCAGCGTGACCTTGTCGGCCACCATGAAGGTCGAGTAGAAGCCGATGCCGAACTGGCCGATCAGCTCCTCGGCCTGCTGATCACCGGCCTTCGCCTCGAGTAGCTGCTTGCGCAGCTGGGCGGTGCCCGACTTGGCGAGCGTGCCGATCAGATCCACCACCTCGGCCCGGGACATGCCGATGCCGTTGTCGCGGACGGTGAGCACGCGGTTGTCGCGGTCGACCTCGAGATCGATGTGCAGATCCGAGGTGTCGGCGTGCAGGTCCTTGTCGCGGAAGGTCTCCAAGCGGAGCTTGTCGAGCGCGTCCGACGCGTTCGACACCAGCTCGCGCAGGAAGGTGTCTTTGTTCGAATACACCGAGTGAATCATCAACTCCAGCAGTTGATGGGTCTCGGCCTGAAACTCCAGGTGTTCGATGTGTTCGGTCACGACGCGATATTACGACGGGCGAAGTCGGCGATGCCCGGAACCTCGGCGTCCGCGCGATCGGTCATCCAGTCCCGCAGCACCTTCGTCGCCTGCACGTCGTCCTCGTTGTATTCGAAGATGCGGGTGCGCTGCGACATGTCCGGTTCGCCGCCCTCGTAGGCGACGGCCAGGCGATACCAGGCCATGGACGCCTCGCCCCCGGCCTCGGCGTCGCGCCAGTGGAAGCCCGCGACCGGCGCGATCTTCTTGAGGCCCTTGCCGTTCGGGCAGATGAACTGCTCCGACACCGCCTGGAACATGTCCACCCACTGCGGACTGTCGACGAACTTCTGCACCTCGCGCTCGGTGGGAATGCCGGGGCGACCCGCGAAACGGCGGGCCGACTCGTAGAGCCACTTGTCCTCGGCGGTGCGTGAGTAGCAGTAGGCGGCAAAGGTTTTGCCCTCCGCCATCGCCGCGCCGCGCACCTCCATGAGCCAGGTCCAGAACTCCGCGAAGGAGCGGCCCTCGTCCTCGGTGGGCAGCGGATCCCAGGTGACGAAGGGGCGGTACACGCCGTCGAGCAGGGTGCCCCACAGGTACGCGCCGTGCTCCTGGTAGCTCTCCAGGTCCACATCCACCTCGACGTCGGCGCGGGTGACCCGCACCCGCTCGACCCGGCGGACCAGGGGCGCTCCGGTGGCCCAGGCGCGGGCGGTCACCACCGTCTCGGTGAAGGGTTCGTACTGCCAGTCGTCGGGTTCGTCGCCGCTCCAGGCGGCCAGATCGTCGATGGTCTCGACCCCGTGGCGGCGCAACGTTTCCGCGCGCGAACCCGGGGCCACCAGGCTCACATCGCGATGCTCCGACAGCCACTGCTCGCAGCTGCGGCCACCCTCCTCCGGCGACCGCGACCACCACGGGCACTGGCGGCACTCCGGGACTTTCGATGCGACCGTGGGCAGTTCGCCGCGCACCACCGCGATGCGGTCGGCGTAGCGGACGTCGTAGTCGGCCAGGATCGGGCCCAGGTCGTGCACCAGGACGCGGTCGAAGTGGTAGCCGATCGCGCCGCCGACCAGCGCCGGGCTGGCCAGGCCGTGCCGTTGCAGCATGCGGTAGAGGTGGGCCAGGCGCTGCTGGTCGCGCGGTTGCGGGCGGGTGCGAACATGCCTGTCCGGCTGCGGATTCCAGTCGTAGAGGCCGCTGGTCGTGGGGTGGTAGTCGGCCGGATCCGGCTGGCGGGGATCGGTCACCTTGTGGTTCACCACGATGACCGGGATGTAGCCGCCGCGATCGGTGTCGCGCCAGAGGATTTCGCAGCCGCCGCGGCGGCCGGTATCGGGCTCCTGCGGCAGGAGTCCACCCCAGATGTGTTCGGCCCCGGCCGCCATGGCGGCCATGGTGGCCTCGGCGCGGCGGGTCGCGGACTGCTTCGGATCGATGACCGTCCAGCGCTCCGGCGCGGCGGCAACCAGCGTGTCCCGCACGTGAAGTCGATGCGCGGCGGCGGCCTCTCGACGCTGCTGCACGCCTGCGTCTTCGATGACCCCGGTCAGCACGCCCGGATGTTCCGCGTCCAGATGCAATCGGTGTCTACAGCCGATCAGCGAACGCGCGTCCAGAAACGCAGCCCGCTCGCCATGGTCACCGATGCCCGAATACACGCCGTTCAGTATGGCCTCACCCCCCGACATTCCTACGAACTGGCACCGAAACAGCCAGGCGCTCGCTGCGTGGCGCACGCACCCGTTAGGGTGATTCGCAAACTGTGTTTCATGGGCGGACAGGCATTTCCCCCCGGCCCTGTGCTGCCATGGCGAACCAGCATGACGGAGGCCATTTATGGGGTTGTTCGGCAAGCGCAAGAAGCGGGTCAGCCGCCGAGCCGAGGCGAAAGCCCTCAAGCACAAGGCCGGCATGGAGGCCAAGCTCGGCGCGCGCAACGAGCGCAAGCGCCACCGCGTCGAGGCGCGTACACAGAAGCAGGTCGCCAAGGCGGAGATCGCCAAGCTGCAGGCCGAGGAGAAGGCGGCCAACAAGCTCGCCGCGCGCGCCGAACGGGATCCGTTCAGCGCGGCCTCGGTGCGCAAGTACCTGGGTGTCGCACGCGTGCTGCTGCCGGTGCTGGCGCCGCTGGCCTACCGGGGCGCGACCTTCGTGCGCGGGCAGCTCGACACCCGCCGCGCCGCGCAGCTCGGCGTCGGACTCGATCAGCTCGGCGACTTCGCCGGTCCCGGCGCGAAGCTGCAGGCGCGCATCGCGAGTGTGGAGTCCACGCTGTCGCAGATCGAGGCCAAGGGCGCCGATCCCGAGACCAAGCAGTTCGTCGCCGCCGGGCGCGACCGGCTCGACAGCCTGTCCGCGGCCGTCCGCACCGCCGCCCAGATGCCGGTGCAGCGTCGCCGCGCCGTGCACGCCTCCATCTCCAACGAGCTCTCCGGCCTGGAAGCCGATGTGCTCGCCCGTCTCGGCGTGAACTGAACGACCCATGAGCTCGGTGCGCGGTGGATTGGCAGGTGTCGCTATGGCGGCACTCGCGGTCGCCGCGCACGGGTTCGCGGGCGGCGGCTACCCCGGCTCGTCCGGGCTGATGCTGCTGGTGCTGGTGACCGCCGCGTTCGGCGCAC
>NZ_JBSGBY010000498.1:0-6410 GCF_053601505.1 Nocardia sp. NPDC004722 | reverse complement strand
TCGACCGTGGCCTCAAAACCGGCCTGCTGCAACGTGATACGAAGGGAACCCTGCCCAAGTCCGCTTCCTGCCCCCGAACCCCCGCGACGAGGGTCTCGCGACCATGCGCGCCACCATGCGCCGCCACGTCGAGCTCTCCGCGGGCCGCCCGGTCGAGGACGCGGAGAAGCCGGACGATGCCGCCGCCGACAAGCGCGACGCCTACGTCAACCGCGACGCCTACACCAGCAGCGGCCGCGACCACTACGTCTACCGCCCCCGAGCGGAGTACAGCACCCGGTGAAAGGCGCCCTGCTCGTTGCGGGGACCACGTCGGACGCCGGGAAAAGCGTTGTCGTAGCGGGTCTTTGCCGCATGCTGGCGCGGCGCGGCGTGCGCGTCGCGCCGTTCAAGGCGCAGAACATGTCCAACAACTCCGTCGTCACGCTGGACGGCGGGGAGATCGGGCGGGCGCAGGCGTTGCAGGCGCGGGCGTGCGGGTTGGAGCCGAGTGTGCGGTTCAACCCGGTGCTGCTCAAGCCGGGGAGCGATCGTCGCTCGCAGCTTGTGGTGCGGGGCAAGGCGATCGACACCGTGGGGGCCAAGGACTACTTCCGGCATCGGACGGAGTTGCGGGCGATCGTGGCCGAGGAATTGGCCTCGCTGCGGGACGAATTCGATGTGGTGATCTGTGAAGGGGCCGGGTCGCCCGCCGAGATCAATTTGCGGGCAACGGATCTGGCGAACATGGGGCTGGCGCGGGCGGCGGAGTTGCCGGTCGTGGTGGTCGGCGACATCGATCGCGGGGGAGTGCTGGCGCATCTGTTCGGGACCGTCGCGATCCTGGAACCCGAAGACCAGCAATTGATCTCCGGGTTCATCGTCAACAAGTTCCGCGGCGATGTGGATCTGCTGAAGCCGGGGATCGATCAGCTCACCGCGTTGACCGGGCGGCCCACTCTCGGCGTCATCCCGTTCGCCACGGATCTCTGGATCGACGCGGAGGACTCGCTCGGCACCGTCGCCGACGCCCCGGTCGGCCGCCCGCGCCCGCCGCTGGGCGATCAGTGGCTGACCGTGGCCGCCATCCGGCTGCCGCGCATCTCCAACTCCACCGATGTCGAGGCGCTGGCCTGCGAACCCGGTGTCTCGGTCCGCTGGGTCGACGACCCGTCCCGCCTCGCCGGGGCCGATCTGGTGGTGATCCCGGGCAGCAAATCCACCGTCAGCGATCTGGAGTGGTTGCGCCGCACCGGAATCGCCGACGCCCTCACCGCCCGCGCGGCGGCGGGCGCGCCGATCCTCGGCATCTGCGGCGGCTATCAGATGCTGGCCCGCACCATCGTCGACCCGATCGAATCCGCCGCCGGGACCGTTCCTGGCCTGGGCCTGCTGGACCTGGAGATCGAATTCGCCGACCCGAAGGTGTTGCGCCGCTCCAGCGGTCGTGTCCGGGATCATGCCGGGGCGAGCGGTGATAGCGATCTCCCCGTGCACGGCTATGAGATCCACCACGGCCGCGTCACCCGCAACGGCGACCCGGCGTGGTTCGAACTGGACGGTACTGCCGAAGGCAGTGTGCGCGAATCGATCTGGGGCACCCACCTGCATGGTGCGTTGGAGTCGGACGAGTTTCGTCGCGCCTGGCTGCGACAGGTGGCGGACCGAGTCGGGCGCACCGGATTCGTTGTCGCCGACGATGTTTCGGTGGAGCAGGTCCGCGCCGAGCAGCTTGACCTGCTGGCCGACCTCATGGAGAAGCACCTCGATCAGGACCTGCTCGAGCGCCTGATCAGCGGCGGAGCGCTGTCGGATGTCCCAATCCTGACCGTCGCCAAGTGACTCAGGTCACAAAAATACGCCCGACTCGGGTTCGGCCCCCGCACCGCTCCTGTAGCGTGACTTTCCATGGAATCTCGGCGGATCACGGTCGGTGACCGCGAGTGGGCGGTGCGAATTGGCGGACCCGAATCCCGGCACCATGTCCTGCTGCTCCCCGATGCGGGCGATCCGGCCGACGTTTACGACCGGGTCTGCGAACGCCTGCAGACCTCGGACCTGCGCACCATCGTCATCGAATCGATCGACGGTCTCGACATCGAGACGGTGAAGGCCATCCTCGACCAGCTGAAGGTCCCGTGGGCCAACCTGGTCGGCAGCGGCGCGGGCGCGGATCTGGCCTGGCAGCTGGCCGCGCGCGGCTTCGGCCGCTTCATGAGCCTGATCGCCGCAGGCGGCGGCCACCCGGCCGCGCCCGGCCCGGACGGCAGCGTCGCCGACGCCTCCTGCCCGCCGGTGGAGATCCCCACCACCCTGCTGGCCACCAAGCGCCTGCCGCGCCCGGTGGCCGAGGGTTCCAGCCGGTTCGTCTACGGCGAATTCCGGCTGGTCCCCATGGATGTCACCGACGTGCCCGCCGAAGCGGGCCACGAACTGGCCACCGAAGTGGTGCTACGCACCAGCTTCTGGTGATTTCGCCAGCCACTCCAACCATGAATCGAGTTCGGCGAAGGCCCGGGTGCGCGGGGTCTGGGCCGACAGGAAGACATCGTGCCGCGCACCCTCGATCGGCACGATATTGGTCCGGTCGCCCAGGCAGCCCGACCAGCGCTGGATCTGCTTGACGTCGAGCACCAGGTCGGCCAGATCGGCGGCGGGTCCGTATTTGCGCATGAATTTGGTCAGCTTGGACCGCAGGATCAACGCGGGGACACCGATGTCGAGTCCCTTGTGCAGCCGGAACTGCCCGCGCCGGATGGCCCGCAGCCAACCGGCGTGAACGGTGTAGCCGCTCAACGGTTTCCAATCCAGGTTGTAGTCCCACTCGCCGGACACGCTCTTGTGCAGGCTGTCGCCGTAGGCGGTGGAGACGCCCAGCGGAATCTTGGCGAAGCCCCGCAGGCGGCCCAGACCCTCCAGCAGTGGCGTGCCGATCGAGCGGTAGTAGCCCGGTCCTTGCAGATCGAACCACGGGCTGTTGAGCACCAGACCCGTAATGCCTTGTGCCGCAGTGCCGCCCGCGGCCTGCAACCGGTGCAGCCACAGCGAGGTCACCAGCCCGCCGGTCGAATGCGCCATGACGAGCACCGGCAGTCCGGTCTCCTCGCGCATGACCCGCAACGCGCGGTTGAGTTCCTCGTCGTAGAGCGCCAGATCGCTGACATAGTGCGGGGTCTGCCCGGCCCGCTGCGAACGCCCGCATTTGCGCAGGTCCAGCGCGTAGAAGGCATAACCCTGGGCGGCCAGGTGCTGGGCCAGGTGTTCCTGGAAGAAGTAGTCGGTGAAGCCGTGCACGTACAGCACGGCCCGGGTGGTGACCGGCGCGTCGGCCGGGCGGTAGCGGACCAGGGTGGCGACGGCGTCACCCTCGCCGTCCGGATCGGGTCCCAGGGGAAGGGTGAGCTGCTGGTAGTCCTCACCCAGCACGTCCGGCTGCCAGGTGGTGGTCGACGAGGTGGGGGATGACGTATCTGAGGTCACACGCCCAAGATAGACCGCGCCACAACGATGTCCATTTGGGAGGGATCTCTCACATTCGGGGATTTCGAAGCGGGATTCGGGAATGGTCAGGGGCAGAATTGAGTCCAAGTGAACGACGGGTAACCTAACTCCCACCTGGTGACCCCAAATGACAAGGAAGTCGACGAACGCCGTGTCGAACGCTGCCACGATTGAAAAGACCGATGTAGTCCTCATCGGAGCCGGCATCATGAGTGCCACCCTGGGCGCCTTGCTCCGACAGGTGCAGCCGGACTGGTCGATCAATATCTTCGAGCGCCTGGACGAGGCCGCCGGGGAGAGCAGCGACCCCTGGAACAACGCGGGCACCGGCCACTCGGCCCTGTGCGAGCTGAACTACACGCCGCGCAACGCCGACGGCTCGGTGGAGATCACCAAGGCCATCGATATCAATGAGCGTTTCCAGGTGTCGCGGCAGTTCTGGTCCTACGCCGTGGAGAACGGGGTGCTGGCCAACCCGTCGAACTTCATCAACCCCATTCCGCACGTGAGCTTCACCCACGGTGCGGACGGCGTCGAGTACCTGCGCAAGCGTCACGAGGCGCTGTCACGGCACCCGCTGTTCGAGGGCATGGAATTCATCGACGACGCAGCGGAATTCAGCTCGCGACTACCGCTGATGGCGAAGGGCCGGGATTTCTCCGAGCCGATCGGCCTGAACTGGTCGGAGAACGGCACCGACATCGACTTCGGTGAGCTCACCAAGGAACTGCTGGCCCACCTGGGCGCGTCCGGCGCGGATATCGCGTTCGGCCACGAGGTGCTCAACCTCACCAAGCAGTCCGACGGCTCCTGGCTGGTCAAGGTGCGCAACCTGCGCAGCCACAAGGTGCGGGTCATCAACGCCAAGTTCGTGTTCGTCGGCGCGGGCGGCGGCGCGCTGCCGCTGCTGCAGAAGTCGGGCATCAAGGAGATCAACGGCTTCGGCGGTTTTCCGGTCTCGGGCCTGTTCCTGCGCGCCACCAACCCGAACCTGGTCGCCCAGCACGAGGCCAAGGTCTACGGTCAGGCGTCGGTCGGCGCGCCGCCGATGTCGGTGCCGCACTTGGACACTCGCGTCATCAACGGTGAGAAGGGCCTGCTGTTCGGCCCCTACGCCGGCTGGACGCCGAAGTTCCTCAAGGACGGCAAGCTGACCGACCTGTTCAAGTCGGTGAAGCCCAACAACCTGTTCTCCATGCTGGGCGTCGGCGTCACCGAGATGGGCCTGGTCAACTACCTGGTCGGTGAGCTGCTCAACTCGCAGGCCGACCGCATCGGCGCGATGGGCGAGTTCATCCCGCGCGCCGACACCCGCGACTGGGAGCTGATCATCGCCGGCCAGCGCGTGCAGGTGATCCGCCGCAAGGGCGCGGGCGGCGTGCTGGAACTCGGCACCGCGGTCGTCGCGGCCGAGGACGGCACCATCGCCGGTCTGCTCGGCGCCTCGCCGGGCGCGTCCACCTGTGTGAGCGCCATGCTCGATGTGATGAAGCGCTGCTTCCCGCGCGAATTCTCCACGTGGGAGCCGAAACTGAAGGAAATGGTGCCGTCGCTGGGCGTCAAGCTCTCGGAGAACCAGGCCCTGTTCAGCGAGGTGTGGGACTGGTCTTCCAAGGCCCTGCAGCTCGATTCGGACAACACGCCCAAGCACGCCGGTATCGCTTCTCACGCCTAGATGTGATAGCAAGACTCGATGATGTCAACGGTTGCTCTCAAAAGGTCGTGGTCCCAAGACCTGGACACCACGACGCTGTACAAGCTGTTGAAACTTCGCGTCGAGGTGTTCGTCGTCGAGCAGAAGTGCGCCTATCCGGAATTGGACGGGTACGACCTGCTGCCGGAAACCCGCCACTTCTGGCTCGACGACGAGGGTGCCGTGATCTGCACCCTCCGTCTCATGGAAGAGCATGAAGACGGCGTCAAGTCCTTCCGCATCGGCCGTCTCTGCACCACCCCCGAAGCCCGCGGCCACGGCTACACCACCCGTCTGCTGCAGGCCGCCCTGGCCGAAGCGGGCTCGGCCACGGTCCGCCTGAACGCCCAGACCTACCTGCTCGACATGTACACCAAGCACGGCTTCAAGCCGGACGGCGCGGAGTACATCGAAGACGGCATCCCGCACATCCCGATGCGCCGCGGCTGACCCCGCACCCACCCGACGCCCGCGCCCGCTGCGAAACCCGCAGCGGGCGCGGCTGTTTCCATTCCGGGGTCGGGGTGGACGGAGGGGGAGGGGTGGGGTTGCCTAGAGTTGGGGCGTGTCCGGTTTCCCTGTGACTTATCCCGAGAGTGTTCGCGCGGCCGCTGATGAGGCCGGGTTTCCGTTTTCCGCCGTGGTGGGGCAGGAGCGGTTGCAGCTGGCGCTGATCCTGTGTGCGGTGCATCCCGGGATCGGGGGCGTGCTGGTGCGCGGGGAGAAGGGGACGGCGAAATCGACCGTGGTGCGGGCGTTGGCGCAGTTGCTGCCGCCGGTGGTGGACGAGTCGGGGGCGCGGCCCGCGCGGCTGGTGGAGTTGCCGGTGGGCGCGACCGAGGATCGGGTCGTGGGCTCGCTGGATCTGGAGCGGGTGCTGCGCGATGGGGAGCAGGCGTTCAAGCCGGGACTGCTGGCCGCCGCCCATCACGGTGTGCTCTACGTCGACGAAGTGAATCTGCTGCACGATCATCTGGTGGATGTGCTGCTGGACGCGGCCGCCATGGGACGCGTGCACATCGAGCGCGACGGCGTCTCGCATACCCATCCCGCGCGATTCGTGTTGGTGGGCACCATGAATCCCGAGGAGGGTGAGCTGCGGCCGCAGCTGCTGGACCGTTTCGGCCTCACCGTGGATGTGGTCGCCTCCCGCTCGAACCGGTTGCGATACACCTCATCGTGCGACAGATCGGCGCTGAGCACCTTCAACGCATCGAGCCTGCGCGGAAACATCGGA
>NZ_JBSGBY010000497.1:0-6463 GCF_053601505.1 Nocardia sp. NPDC004722 | reverse complement strand
GCTCGCCGGGGCCAGTACCGCGCTGCTGCAACCGCCGCTGTTCGGGGCCTCGACGCTGCTGCCCGCCGACCAGATCTCCCTGGGCTCCGGCACCTTGATGATGGCCCGCCAGACCAGTTCCGCCCTGGGCGTCGCCATCCTCACCGCCCTGCTGGGCAGCGCGGCCACCCGCACCATGACGGAGTTCCGGGCGGGCTGGGTCTTCATGGTGGTGGCGGGCCTGGCCGCCATGGCCGCCGGACTCGCCTACCGCCCCGAACGCGCCTGAGTCCGCGCACGAAAAAGGCCCGGCGGCATCGAATTCGATGACCGCCGGGCCCTCCCGCGAAAGCTCAGTCCTCGCCGAACAACCGGCGACGCTGCTGCTCCTCGGCCTTCGCCGCGGCCAGGCGGCGCTGCTCCTCGGCGGCCAAGTGCACATTGGTGCGCGCCCACACGACGCGCACCCAGTGGAAGGTCAGCACGATGATGGCGATGGTGGCGAGGATCAGGCCGATGCCCGGCCCGGCGCCGTGGTAGTTGCCGATGCCCGGGGTCTGGCGATGCCAGATCGACAGCACACCGAACACGCTGCCGATGGCCGAGCCCGCCACCGCGATCCAGGCCAGCAGCCAGCGGCGCGTGATGAGCGCGAGCATGGAGAAGCCGATGCCGAAGATCACCACGAACCAGACGAACAGCCGCGACGGCAGACCGATGTGGTCACCCTGGGCGACGGTGTCGTACAGCAGCACGTCGAAGCCACGGGTCTTGCCCGCGTGCGGCAGCACCAACGAGGCCAGCAGCACGAACACCGAACCCGCGACCACCATGGCCCGCACGCCCGGATCGATCTCCCCGGCGATCTTGCGTTCCACGGCCTCGAGGTCCGCGCGGAACTGCTCGAAGTCCTGATTGTTCTCCGCGGCCTTCATGCTCTCCTCGTTCGCCTCGGTCGGTTCTGCCTGTGCCGCTTGCTCTTCCGGCTGCGCAGGGTTCTCCGGATACTCCGGCTCGGCATTCTCGCCGGGGCCGGTGGGCTGCTGCTCGGTCATTCCGCTCGCGGTCCTCGCTCACGCACCCCGCTCGCGCGCGGTACTGAATTGGTCGGCGGCGTGCGGTCGGAAGTTCCCGGCTACCGGCGAATTCTCACCGCACGTACCCCAGGCATCCTGCCCTATGACGCTGCGTAGTTGACAGCGACCCCGCCGTTCGCGACCGGGTCAGTCGCCGCAGGACGAGCCGCAGCCCGCGGCGGCGGTTTCCACCGCGATCGGCGCGCCGATGCTGGGCAGGCCCAGGCCGACGCCGATGGGGGCGGTCTTGGGGGTGATGCCGCGTTCGTGGGCGTCGCCGGCGCGGGTGCGGCGGTGGGTCAGCACGTCGCCGTCGGCGATCAGGTAGTGCGGGGCCGCGCCGGTGACGTCGACGGTGATGATGTCGCCGGGGCGAATCTCGCTGCCGGGGGCCGGGTTCGCGGTCGGACGGAAGTGCACGAGGCGGCCGTCGCGGGCGCGGCCGGACATGCGCGCGGTCTTGTCGTTCTTCTTGCCCGCGCCGTCGGCGACCAGCAGTTCGACCGTGGCGCCGATGAGCGCCTGATTGCCTTCCAGGGAGATCTGCTCCTGCAAGGCGATGAGCCGGTCGTAGCGCTCCTGCACGACCTCCTTGGGCAGCTGATCGGGCATGGTCGCGGCGGGCGTGCCGGGGCGAATCGAGTACTGGAAGGTGAAGGCGCTGGTGAATCGGGCCTGCCGCACAACATCCAGGGTCGCCTGGAAGTCCTCCTCGGTCTCGCCGGGGAAGCCGACGATGATGTCGGTGGTGATGGCCGCGTGCGGCATGGCCGCGCGCACCTTCTCGATGATGCCGAGGAACTTGGCGCTGCGGTAGGAGCGGCGCATGGCCTTGAGCACGCGATCCGAACCCGACTGCAAGGGCATGTGCAGCTGCGGGCACACATTCGGCGTCTCGGCCATGGCCTCGATGACGTCGTCGGTGAATTCGGCCGGGTGCGGGGAGGTGAAGCGGACCCGCTCGAGACCCTCGATATTGCCGGTGGCGCGCAGCAGTTTCGCAAACGCGCCGCGGTCGCGTTCCTCGGTCGGGTCGGCGAAGGAGACGCCGTAGGAGTTCACGTTCTGTCCCAGCAGTGTGACCTCGAGCACGCCCTGATCGACCAGCGCCCGCATCTCGGCGAGCACGTCACCCGGGCGGCGGTCGACCTCCTTGCCGCGCAGCGCCGGCACGATGCAGAAGGTGCAGGTGTTGTTGCAGCCCACCGAGATCGACACCCAGCCCGCGTAGGCGGACTCGCGCTTGGCGGGCAGCGTCGACGGAAACGCTTCCAGCGCTTCGATGATCTCGACCTGGGCTTCCTCATTGTGGCGGGCCCGCTCCAGCAGCACCGGCAGCGAGCCGATGTTGTGGGTGCCGAACACCACATCCACCCAGGGGGCCTTCTTCACGACGGTGTCGCGGTCCTTCTGGGCCAGACAGCCGCCGACCGCGATCTGCATGCCGGGCCGACCGGCCTTGATCGGCGCGAGATGCCCGAGCGTGCCGTAGAGCTTGTTGTCGGCGTTCTCGCGCACCGCGCAGGTGTTGAAGACGATCAGATCGGCGGTCGCACCGGTGTCGGCCTTCACATATCCGGCGTCCTCGAGCAGGCCGGAGAGGCGTTCGGAATCGTGCACGTTCATCTGGCAGCCGAAGGTGCGGACCTCGTAGGTCCGGGCATCGTCATGGATCGACTCATCACGTGCTGAAACCTGCGCCAACGAATTCACCCAACCAGGGTAATGGCTGACCTCGAACGACCCTAAAACGGTGCCGGATCTCGCAGCCGATCCCCAGGCCGTTCCCAGAGTTACGGGAGGATGTCGAATTACCCCCGGCGCACTCATGTGCGACCCAAAGGCGAGCAAATCGGGCACGGTGTGGATAGGGTCACTGGTCATGACCGATGCTGCCGATTCCATCAGCACGTCCGCGCCGATGATCTCGATGCGGAATGTGGACAAGCACTTCGGCTCGCTGCACGTACTGCGTGACATCAATCTCGAAGTGCCCCGGGGGCAGGTCGTGATCGTGGTGGGACCCTCGGGCTCCGGCAAGTCGACGCTGTGCCGAACCATCAACCGGCTCGAAACCATCGACTCCGGCGATATCGCCGTCGACGGAGTCCAACTGCCCGCGGAAGGCAAGGCGCTGGCCCAGCTGCGCGCCGACGTGGGCATGGTGTTCCAGCAGTTCAACCTGTTCGCGCACAAGACCATTCTCGAGAACGTGATGCTCGCACCCGTGAAGGTGCGCCGCATCGACAAGACCAAGGCTCGCGCCCGCGCGCTGGAACTGCTCGACCGGGTCGGCATCGCCAACCAGGCCGACAAGTATCCGGCGCAGCTCTCGGGCGGGCAGCAGCAGCGCGTCGCCATCGCGCGGGCGCTGGCCATGGACCCGAAGGTGATGCTCTTCGACGAGCCCACCTCCGCGCTCGACCCCGAAATGGTGTCCGAGGTCCTCGATGTCATGGTGCAGCTGGCCAAGGACGGGATGACCATGCTGGTCGTCACGCACGAGATGGGCTTCGCGCGGCGCGCGGGCAATCGCGTGCTGTTCATGGCCGACGGGCAGATCGTCGAGGACACCGAACCCGAATCCTTCTTCACCGCACCGAAATCGGATCGTGCCAGGGACTTCCTGGGCAAGATCCTCTCCCACTGAGAGAACAGGACGTTCGATGAGGATCAACCACGCGATCCGGATCGCCGCCGGAGTGGCTGCCTTGGCGCTCACCGTCACCGCCTGCGGCGGCAGCAGCAACAAGACGGCCAGCCAGCACGCGGCCGACGGCAAACTCACCATCGGCATCAAGTACGACCAGCCGGGCCTGGGACTGCAGAACAAGGACGGCAGCTTCAGCGGCTTCGACGTCGATGTCGCCAAGTACGTGGCCGACAAGATGGGCGTGAAGCCGGAGAACATCACCTTCAAGGAATCGCCGTCGGCGCAGCGCGAGACGCTGCTGCAGAACGGGCAGGTCGACCTGATCGTCGCCACCTACTCCATCACCGACGCGCGCAAGGAGAAGGTCGACTTCGCGGGGCCGTACTTCCTGACCGGGCAGTCGCTGCTGGTGCGCAGCGACAACACCGACATCACCGGACCGGATTCGCTCAACGGCAACAAGAAGCTGTGCTCGGTGAAGGGCTCCACCCCCGCGCAGAACATCAAGGACAAGTACGCACACGAGGTGCAGTTGCAGACCTACGACACGTATTCGCTGTGCGTGGAGGCGCTGAAGTCCGGTTCCGTCGACGCGGTCACCACCGACGACATCATCCTGCGCGGTTACGCGGCGCAGTCGCCGGGCGCGCTGAAGGTGGTCGGCAACCAGTTCACCGTCGAGAAGTACGGCATCGGCGTGAAGAAGGGCGACACCGAATCGCGCGGCAAGGTCAATGACGCCATCGACGCCATGATCTCCTCCGGCGCGTGGAAGGCGGCGCTGGAGAAGGAATTCGGCTCCACCGGCTACCAGGTCCCGGAGCCGCCGAAGGTCGACCGGTACTGATGCACGGACGCGTGCCGGGCGATTTCCCGCAACCGCTGAAATCGCCCGGCACGCTTCGTTTTCGATCGGAGGAATGGGGCAGTCGTGTTCGACTTGATCTCCAACTATCACACCAAACTGCTCGACGCGTTCTGGGTGACCATCAAACTCACGCTGTACTCGGGATTCTGGGCGCTGATCCTCGGCACCCTGGTCACGGCCATGCGGGTGTCGCCGATTCCGATCGCGCGCTGGCTCGGGACCCTCTACGTCAACATCATCCGCAATACGCCGCTGACGCTGATCATCGTGTTCTGCTCGATCGGCCTGTACTCGACGCTGGGGCTGCGGCTCGCGGCCGAGGGGCCGGACAGCATCTCGGAGAACAACTTCCGGTTCGCCATCATCGGATTGAGCGTCTACACGGCGGCTTTCGTGTGCGAGTCGCTGCGGTCGGGCATCAATACGGTGCCGTTCGGGCAGTCGGAGGCGGGGCGGTCGCTCGGGTTCACCTTCGGGCAGAATCTGCGCTATGTGGTGCTGCCGCAGGCGTTTCGGGCCGTGATCGCGCCGCTGGGCAGCGTGTTCATCGCGTTGACGAAGAACTCCACCATCGCCTCGGCCATCGGTGTGGGTGAGGCCGCGCTGCTCATGGCCGAGATGAACGAGAACGAGGCGGCGGTGCTCAACATCGGCGCGATCTTCGCCCTCGGGTTCGTGATCCTGACCCTGCCGACCGGCCTGTTCTTCGGGTGGCTGGCCAAGCGATACGAGGTGGCCCGATGACGTCCTTGCTGTCGAAACCGGCGGCGTCGGTGCTCTACGACGCGCCGGGACCCCGGGCGCGCATGCGGTATCGGATCTACTCGGTGGTCGTGGTGATCGCGGCGGCGGCCGTGCTGTGGTTCCTCTACCGCGGGCTCGCCGACAAGGGGCAGTTCACCGCCGACAAGTGGAAGCCCTTCACCGACGGCGAAGTCTGGAACACCTATCTGCTGCCCGGTCTGCGCGGCACCCTCGTGGCGGCGGCGCTGTCGATCGTGCTGGCGCTGGTGCTGGGCATGGTATTCGGCGTGCTGCGGCTGTCGGATCACCGGTCGGTGCGGGTGATCGCGGGGGTCATCGTGGAGATCTCGCGGGCCATCCCCGTGCTGATCCTGATGATCTTCCTGTTCAACCTGTTCGCGCAGAACAACGTCTTCCCCTCCGATCAGCTGGCGCTCTCGGCGGTCGTGCTGGCGCTGACCATCTACAACGGGTCTGTCATCGCCGAGATCGTGCGCTCGGGCATCAAGGCGCTGCCCAAGGGACAGACCGAGGCCGCGATCGCGCTGGGCATGCGCAAGACCCAGGTGATGGTCTCCATCCTGCTGCCGCAGGCGATCACCGCCATGCTGCCCGCGCTGATCTCGCAGATGGTGGTGGCGCTGAAGGACTCCGCGCTGGGGTATCAGATCACCTACCTGGAGATCGTGCGCAAGGGCACGCAACTCGGTGCGGCGGAACAGAATCCGATCCCGGCGCTGATCGTGGTCGCCGTCATCATGATCAGCCTCAACTACGCGCTGACCGTGATCGCCACCTTCGTGGAGAAGCGGCTGCGCACCCGCAAGCGCGGTGGCGGGACCGCTCTCCCGGCGGGCACCATCGCCGCTCCCCCGGGCATGGGCGCGGTCCTGCCGAGCCAGGTCTGAACGGCGGGCTCCACCGCCCGCACCGTAACCGCGCGACCGGTTCGGGAGCCGTGACTCCCGAACCGGGGCCGGGCATTCCGGGAATGCTGCACCGACCCGCAGACAATTCTCATGTCCACCTCGCATACTGAATTTCATGAACGAAGACGACAGCGCTCGAAGAGAATTCGTCTTCGGGCTTTTCCTCATCACCGTCCTCACCCCGCTCGCCGCCGGCCTCACCGCCTTCGCCGCC
>NZ_JBSGBY010000496.1:0-6502 GCF_053601505.1 Nocardia sp. NPDC004722 | reverse complement strand
GCCAGCGCCGCCTCCCGTTCGAACCGGGCCCGCCCGCGCGGGTCGGCGGCGATCAAGTCCCCGAGCACCTTCAACGCGACCAGCCGATTCAACCGCGGATTTCGCGCCAGATAGACGACCCCCATACCCCCGTTGCCGAGCACCCGCTCGATGGTGAACCCCGCGAACTCCGCCCCTGGTTCGAGCCGCATACCGCTGCCTCCGCCACATCCCCTATGCCAGCCAGGCAACCATACGCCCGGGTCTGATCGGTCGCCCGGCAATTCGGCCGACCGCACCCGCCACGCCACCGGCAATGAACCCCACGGCGCTCGGCTGCGTAACGACTGGCACGCGGCACCACACCGAGGGGCGGTCGAGAGGGCGAACGACCGATGTGCCGGTTCCGCCGCGCAGCGCACCCTGGATTCGCCCCGGAACGAGTACCGAAGGAGCCGACCATGACCACTGCTCGCATCGACATCGAAGGATTGCGCGCCGCCGTCGACGGGGAGGTGATCACCCCGCAAGACCCGGAATACCAAGCGGCACGCCAGGTCTGGAACGGCTGTTTCGACCGTCACCCGGCGGTGATCGTCCGCCCGGCGAGCGCGGCCGCAGTGGCGGCCGCGGTGCGGTCCGCCCGTGCGCAGGGCCTGGATCTGACCGTCCGCGGCGGCGGCCACAACTATGCCGGGCACGCGGTCGCCGACGACGCCGTGATGATCGACCTGCGTGCGTTGAACACCGTGACCGTCGACCCGGAGGCGAAACTCGCCCACTGCGGCGGCGGGGCCCTGTGGGCCGACGTCGACGCCGCCACCACCGCGCACGGGCTCGCCTTCACCGGCGGCTTCATCAGCCACACCGGCATCGGCGGCCTCACCCTCGGTGGCGGGATGGGCTGGCTCACCATGCGCTACGGCCTGAGCTGCGACAACCTGGCCGCGGCCGAAGTCGTCACCGCCGACGGCCGCGTCGTGACCGCGTCAGCGAGCGAGAACGCCGACCTGTACTGGGGATTGCGCGGCGGCGGAGGCAACTTCGGCATCGTCACCCGATTCACCTTCACCCTGCACGAACTCTCACCGCTGGCCCAGCTGGCGATGGTGTGGTGGACCCCCGACGCCGGCGCCGAGGGTCTCGCGGCGGGACGCGCGCTCATCGAAACGCTGCCCGAGGGCTATTGCGCCGCCGTGTTCGCCGTCTGCGCCCCACCGGCCCCGTTCGTGCCCGACCGGTACCAGGGGCAACCGGGATTCGCGGTCGGCATAGCGGGTTTCGGTGCGCCCGATGAGCTCGAGGCGGTGCTGAAACCATTGCGTGACGCCGCCCCCGCCCCCGCGTGGGAACTGGTCACCCCCATCCCGTACACCGCCCTGCAGCAGATGTTCGACGAGGCCGCCCCGCACGGGTTCTACGCCTACGAGAAGGCCCTCTACGTCGACGATCTGACCGATGACGTGCTGGCCCCGATCATCGCCCGCTACCCGCTGCGCAACTCGCCGCTGACCATCGTCCCGATCTTCCCGCTGCGCGGCCGCTACAGCGAAATCAAGGACGGCGAAACAGCTTTCAGCGGCCCCCGCAACCCCTGCTGGGTGATCAACATCAGCGCCATGACCCCCGACCCCGCCGGTTTCGGCGTCGAACGCCAATGGGTCCGCGACCTCTGGGACGAACTGCGCCCCCACGCGAACTCCGCGGCCACCTACGTCAACTTCCTGGCCGACGACGACCCGGATCGCCTGCGAGAGTCCTACGGCGACAAGTATTCCCGCCTCGCCGCGCTCAAAACCGCCTGGGACCCCGACAACGTCTTCCACCACAACGCGAACATCCCTCCGGCCTGACCGAGGGCCCTACGCACGGACCGGCTCCGCCATCGGGTCCGGGTCCGCGAGCGGCTCCACCGGCTGCCTGTCCAGCACCCGCGCGAGCCGCTCGCCATCCAACTGCCCCTCCCACCTGGCGACCACCAGTGTGGCGACACAGTTGCCGAGCAGGTTCACCGTCACCCGCATGGAGTCCATGAGCCGATCCGCGCCGAGCAGAATCGCCACCGCCGCAACGGGAATCGAGCCGTGGCCGATGGCGCTGACGGTCGCGGAGAGGGCGAGGAAGGAGGAGCCGGGAACGCCCGCCATGCCCTTGGAAGTCAGCATGAGTGCGAGCAGTGCCGTGATCTGCTCGCCGACACTCAGGTCAACTCCCAGCGCCTGGGCCAGGAACAGTACACAGATGGCGAGATAGAGCGTCGCACCGTCGAGATTGAACGAATACCCGGTCGGCACAACCAAACCCGTTGTCGCGCGCGAGCAGCCCGCGTCCACCAGTTTGGTCATGATCCGCGGCAACACCACCTCGGTCGACGCCGTGCCGAGGGCCACGAACAACTCATCCTTGATGTAGCGCAAGAACTTCCACAGACTCGCGCCCGCGAAGACTCGGGTGATCGCCGCCAGCACGAGTATGAACAACACCGCCGCCCCGTAGCAGCAGGCGATCAACTTCCCGTACGTGCCAAGGGCTTTCAGCCCGTACTGCCCGATGATGTAGGCCATCGCCCCGAACGCGCCCAGCGGCGACAGGCGCATGATCCAGCCGATCACGATGAACAGGATCCGGCTCACATGGTCGATGGCCTCCAGCACCACCGGCGGCCCGTTCTCCCCGAACTTCGCCAGCGCCAACCCGAACAGCACCGACACGAACAACACCTGCAAGAGCTTGTTCTCCGCGAACGCCGAAACCAGCGATGTCGGAATGACATTCAGCAGGAAGTCGACGGTATGCGGCAGTTCGGCCTTCTGCGTCGTCTTCGCGATCTGATCGGCCCCGGTCGCCAGCGTCTGCGCGTCGATGCGGAACCCGGCCCCCGGCTTCACCAGATTCCCCACCAGCAACCCGAACAGCAGCGCGAACGTGGTCACCACCTCGAAGTAGATCAGCGCCTTCACACCGATCCGCCCCACCGACTTCAGATTCCCCACATGCGCGATCCCCAGCACCACCGTGCAGAACACGATCGGCGCGATCACCATCTTGATCAGCTTGATGAACCCGTCCCCCAACGGCTTCAGATCCGTCCCGAGCTGCGGCCAGAACTTCCCGACGACGATGCCCGCCACCACCGCCACCAGCAGTTGCGTGAACATGGAGCGATACCAGGGGGTGCGCGGGACCGCCGCCGCGTCGAACGTCTCTGACATGCCCGCACGCTAGGAAGGCCGAGTGTCCCCGCCGTATCCCGGACGTATCGCCGAAATTTCGTAAGTTTTGTACACGGCGACCGTAGGCCGGGGCCCTCCGGACACAAAAACGGGCGGCCTCCGAAGAGGCCGCCCGATGATGTTGCCGCGTAAGCGATTACAGCGGGATGTTCTTGTTGTGCTGCGGGCGGGCCGGGGCTGCCGCGAGTGCTGCCGCGATGGTGGAGCGGGTCTTGGCGGGGTCGACGACCTGGTCGACGACGCCGATGGCGATGGCGCGTTCGACGCCGCCCGCGATGCGCTCGTGCTCCTCGGTGAGGCGCTCGATGAGGGCTTCGCGCTCCTCCTCCGGGGCGGCCGCGATGGCCTTCTTGTGCAGGATGCCGACCGCGGCCTTGGCGCCCATGACCGCGACTTCCGAGCCGGGCCACGCGTAAACCGCGGTGGCGCCGAGGGATCGGGCGTTCATGGCGATGTAGGCGCCGCCGTAGATCTTGCGGGTCACCAGGGTGACGCGCGGGACGCGGGCCTCGGCGAAGGCGTGCAGCAGTTTCGCGCCGCGACGCACCACACCCTCGAGCTCCTGCGAGACGCCGGGCAGGTAGCCGGGCACGTCGGTGACGACGATCAGCGGGATGCCGAAGGCGTTGCACAGGCGCACGAAACGCGAAGCCTTCTCGGCGCTTTCGGAGTTGAGGCAGCCGCCCAGGCGGATCGGGTTGTTGGCCAACACACCGACGGTGCGACCGCCGAGACGGCCGATGCCGACGACCATGGAGCGGGCGTAACCGCCCTGCAGCTCCTCGAAGGAGCTTTCGCCGTCGACGTTGTCGAGCAGCTCGTTGATGATCGGCTTCACGTCGTAGGCGCGCTTGGCCGACGCGGGCATCATGGCCTTGAGGTCCACATCGCCGTGCGCGGCGGCGGCCAGGTCGAATTCGCCCTGCTCGGCGAACATCGAGACCAGGCGGCGCGCACGGTGCATGGCGTCCTGCTCGTCCTCGGCCATGATGTGGCAGACGCCGGACTTCTTGCCGTGGGTGACCGGACCGCCCAGGGTCTCCATGTCGACGTTCTCACCGGTGACACTGCGGACCACGTCCGGGCCGGTGACGAAGACACGGCCCTCGGGGGCCATGATCACGATGTCGGTCAGCGCGGGACCGTAGGCGGCGCCACCGGCGGCGAAGCCGAGCACCACGGAAATCTGGGGGACCTGACCGGACGCGCGAACCATGGCCTCGAAGACCAGGCCGACCGCGTGCAGGGCCTCGACGCCCTCGGCGAGACGCGCGCCACCCGAATGCCACAGGCCCACCACGGGAACCTTGGAATCGATGGCGGTGTCGATCGCGTCGACGATGTGCTTGCAACCCTCGACGCCCATGGCGCCGCCCATCACGGTGGCATCCGAGCAGTAGGCCACGGTGCGGACACCGTCGACCTCACCGATGGCGGCGAGCACACCGGACTTGTCGCGGGGGTGGAGCGGGAGAACAGTTCCGGGATCGAAGAAGCGCTGCAACCGACCCAGCGGGTCACGGGGATCGGTCGTGGTGTCCGCATGCGCGGGAGCCATGATGGTCATCGCAAACTCTCCTTGTGAAAGGGAAGCGCGGTCGCTGAGAGCGGCTGCGAATGTCGTTGTCCCGGTAGGGGACTCGAATGCGGGATCGCCAATTCGAATCCCCTACCGGGTGTTCGTCTTACTGACCGGTTCTAGAAGTGCGCGGTTCTTCTTAGTTGCGCGTCAGTACCGGCCGAAGGCGAGCGCGACATTGTGCCCACCGAAACCGAAAGAGTTGTTGATCGCGTACTGGATGTCCTGCTGACGCGCAGCGCCGTGCACGACGTCCAGATCGATCGCCGGATCCAGGTTCTCGAGGTTCAGCGTCGGGGGGACGATGCCGTCCCGGATGCTGAGCACCGTGAGTACCGACTCGAGAGCGCCGACGGCGCCGATCGAGTGGCCCAGAGCCGACTTTGGTGCGTAGATCGAGGCGTGGTTGACGCCCGCCTTGTGAATCGCGTTGGCCTCCGCGGTGTCACCCACGGGGGTGGCGGTCGCGTGGGCGTTGACGTGGGTGACGTCCTTGGGGGACAACCCGGCGGTCTGCATCGCGCGCTGCATGGCGCGAGCCGCACCACTGCCCTCCGGATCGGGAGCCACCAGGTGGAACCCGTCGGAGGTGATACCAGCGCCCATGAGCCGGGCGTGGATCGTGGCACCACGAGCCTTGGCGTGCTCCTCGGTCTCGATGACCATGAGCGCGCCCGCTTCGCCGAAGACGAAGCCGTCGCGATCCTTGTCGAAGGGGCGCGAGGCCGCCTTCGGATTGTCGTTACGGGTCGACATGGCCCGCATCATGGAGAACGCGGCGATCGGCACCGAGTCGATGAAGCCCTCGACACCGCCGGTCACCATGATGTCGGCGTCGCCCATGACGATCATGCGCCATGCGTTGGCGATCGCCTCCGAACCCGACGAGCACGCCGAGACGGGAGTGATGACGCCCGCACGGGCCTTGAGTTCGAGACCGACGACGGCGGACGGGCCGTTCGGCATGACCATCTGAACAGCCAGCGGCGAAATCTTGCGATAGCCACCGTTCTTCAGCTTGTCCACCGAATCGATGAGCGCGTCGCCGCCGCCGAGACCGGTGCCGATGGCCACACCCAGCCGCAGCGGGTCAACCTCGGGCGAGCCGGCGTTCTTCCACACCTCGCGACCGAGGACGGTCGCCAGACGCTCGACGTACGCCATGCGTCGGATTTCGACCCGATCGAGCAGCGTGTCCGGCGACACCTTCAGGTGGCCGCCGATTCGAACCGGAAGGTCGTACTCCGCAATGAAGTCGTCCTCGAGAGTGTCGATGCCGCTCTCGCCATTGAGGAGGCCCTTCCACGTCGCATCGACGTCACCGGCGATCGACGTGGTCGCCGCCATGCTCGTCACGACGACATTGGGAAAGTTCCCGTTCAAGGTGGAAGGAGTGGTCACGGTGTCGGTTCCTACTCGCCCTCGGCGCCGAACTTGGACTTCAGCTCGGCGGCCGCGTCAGCGTTCTCCGCCTCGAGCTTCTGGATGTACGCCACCGCGTCGCCGACGGTCTTCAGGCTCGCCAGGTCCTCATCGGGGATCTTGACGCCGTACTTGACCACGGTCTGGACGGCGATCTCGACCATCGACAGCGAGTCGATGTCCAGGTCGTCGACGAAGGAATCCGCGCCGTAGGAGCTGAGCACGGCGGTCACGGGCGCGCCGCCCGCCACGAGCTTGATGACCGCGCCGTTGAAGGCGGTGCCGAATT
>NZ_JBSGBY010000495.1:0-6514 GCF_053601505.1 Nocardia sp. NPDC004722 | reverse complement strand
GCCGCGGCCAGCTTGGCAGTGGTTCTGAGGGTGGTTTGGCGCATCATCATTCAGGTATAGCTGTGAAATTGCTGCGGTTCTGAAATTGGCGCGCGCCTAGTTTGTGTGAATTATCAACGCCTGCAAGGGAATTAATAGCGTATGGCTATATCAATTCAGACGTTGCGTCGATACTGGCCGCCTACGGTGAAGAAGGTGTCCGTGACCTGTTGCAGCGTGCAGACTCGCGCGGCATCCATCAGCACCTCGAAGACGTTCTCATCGCTGGAGGTGGCCGCCGCGAGACGTGCCAGCGCGGCCGGGGCCTCGTCGCGGTGGCGAGCCGTGAATTCGCTGACTCGTTGCAGCTGGGACTGCTTTTCGGATTCGGTGCCGCGGGCCAATTCCAGGACCCGGTGTTCTTCCTCGTGCGGATTGCGGAAGGTGTTGACGCCGATGATCGGGAGGCTGCCGTCGTGCTTGCGGCGCTCGTAGAGCATCGACTCGTCCTGGATGCGGCCGCGCTGATAGCCGGTCTCCATCGCACCGAGCACGCCGCCGCGTTCGCTGATCCGCTCGAATTCGCGCAGCACGGCCTCTTCGACCAGGTCGGTGAGCTCGTCGATGATGAAGCTGCCCTGCAAGGGATTCTCGTTCATCGCCAACCCCCATTCCCGGTTGATGATGAGCTGAATCGCCAGGGCGCGGCGCACCGACTCCTCGGTGGGCGTGGTGACGGCCTCGTCGTAGGCATTGGTGTGCAGGCTGTTGCAGTTGTCGTACACGGCGATCAGCGCTTGCAATGTGGTGCGAATGTCGTTGAAGCTCATCTCCTGCGCGTGCAGCGACCGCCCGGAGGTCTGAATGTGGTACTTCAGCTTCTGCGAACGGTCGTTGGCCCCGTACTTGTCGCGCATGGCGATCGCCCAGATCCGCCGCGCCACCCGGCCGATCACCGAGTACTCGGCGTCCATCCCATTGGAGAAGAAGAACGACAGGTTGGGCGCGAAATCGTCGATATCCATGCCGCGCGCCAGATAGGCCTCCACATAGGTGAAGCCGTTGGCCAAGGTGAAGGCCAGCTGGCTGATCGGGTTCGCCCCGGCCTCGGCGATGTGATAGCCGGAGATGGACACCGAGTAGAAGTTGCGAACACCGTTGCGCACGAACCATTCCTGGATATCAGCCATCATGCGCAGGCTGAATTCGGTCGAGAAGATACAGGTGTTCTGCCCCTGATCCTCCTTGAGAATGTCGGCCTGCACGGTCCCGCGCACGGTGGCGAGGGTGCGGGCGCGCAACTCTGCCGCCTCCTGGGTGCTCGGCTCCCGGCCCTGCTCGTCCGAGAACTGTTGCACCGCTTGATCGATGGCCGCGTTCAGGTAGTAGGCGAGAATCGTCGGCGCGGGCCCGTTGATGGTCATCGACACCGACGTGGTCGGCGCATCCAGATCGAATCCGTCGTAGAGCGCCTTCATATCGTCGAGCGAGGCGATGGAAACCCCCGAGGTCCCCACCTTCCCGTAGATGTCCGGCCGCTCCGCCGGATCGTGCCCGTACAGCGTCACCGAATCGAACGCGGTCGAAAGCCGCTTGGCCTCGGCATGTTCCGACAGCACCTTGAACCGCCGATTGGTCCGGAACGCGTCACCCTCCCCGGCGAACATTCGCGCCGGGTCCTCGTTGTCCCGCTTGAACGCGAACACCCCGGCCGTGAACGGGAACCGCCCCGGCAGATTCTCCGAGCGCAGGAAACGCAGCAGCTCACCGTGATCGGTGAACCGGGGGAGCGCCACGCGCGGAATCGAACTGCCGGACAGTGTTTCCCGCCGCAGGGTGGTTCGCAACTCCCGATCGCGAACTCGAACGACCTGCTCGTCACCCCGGTACGACTCGGCGACAGACGGCCACTCCGCCAGCAGTGCGGCATTTTCCGGTGCCAGGTCGGCGCGGGCGGTTTCCAGAAGCGCCCCCACTTCCGATGACGACGGTGATGAGGTTGACGAGGATGTGGTCAGTTCGTCCAGCACCAGCTGGAGTCGCTGCACGCGCTGCGCCGCACCGATCTGTCGTTCCGTGTCCGCGTGGTAATCCCGGACCGCCTCGGCGATCTCGGCCAGGTAGCGCACGCGTTGTGGCGGGATGATCTGGGCGAACCGGGTCGAGGCGCGGGTGTTCACCCGCGGCAGCACACCCTCTTGGAGTGGCAGCCCAGCCGCTCCGAGGAGTTCGGCCAAGTGCTGGTAGAGCGCGGTCACGCCGTCGTCGTTGAATGTGGCCGCGCTGGTGCCGAATACCGGCATGTCCTCCGGCATGGCGTGGAAGTCCTCGCGGTTGCGCACCAGCTGCCGGGACACGTCGCGCAGCGCGTCCTCCGCCCCGCGCCGCTCGAACTTGTTGATGGCCACCACATCCGCGTAATCGAGCATGTCGATCTTCTCGAGCTGGGAGGCGGCCCCGAACTCCGGCGTCATCACGTACAGCGAGACGTCCACGTGTTCGGCGATGGCCGCGTCGCCCTGACCGATGCCGGGCGTCTCGAGGACGACCAGATCGAATCCCGCTGCCTTGCAGGCGATCACCATGGTGTCGATGTCGTTCGGCAGTTCGCGTCCGCCCCGGGTGGCCAGCGAGCGGAAGTAGACGCGCTCGCCGTCGAGGGCGTTCATCCGGATCCGGTCACCCAGCAGCGCGCCACCACCACGCCGTCGCGTCGGATCGACCGCGAGCACCGCGACCCGCAGCTTGTCCTGCTGATCGGTGCGCAGCCGTCGAATGAGTTCATCTGTGAGAGAGGACTTTCCGGAACCACCGGTGCCCGTGATGCCGAGCACCGGCACGCGCCGCGCGGCCGCCGCGGCGGCCAGTGCCGCCCGATCCGCTTCCGGAAGGGTGCCCTGTTGCAGACAGGTGAGCGTGCGTGCCAGTGCCGCACGATCCCCGCTCAGCACCGCGTCCACCGCGGCGGGCTGCGATGAAAGATCCACGTCGCAAGCCGAAATCAGCTGACTGATCATCCCCGGCAGCCCGAGCCGCTGCCCGTCCTCCGGCGAGAAGATGGTCACCCCCGACTCGGCCAGCCGTGCGATCTCCTCGGGAATGATCACCCCGCCGCCCCCGCCGAAGATCTGCACGTGCCCGGCCCCGGCCTCCTTCAACGCCTTGGCCAAGTACTCGAAGTACTCGATGTGCCCGCCCTGATACGAGCTGACCGCGATGCCCTGCACGTCCTCGGTGACGGCCGCGTCCACGACCTCCCGCACGGCCCGGTTATGCCCCAGATGAATCACCTCGGCCCCCTGGGCCTGAAGAATTCTTCGCATGATGTTGATGGCCGCGTCATGGCCATCGAAGAGCGCAGCAGCGGTAACGAACCGCACTGGATTGACCGGGACATGCAGATCGGGCATGTCATCCTCCGCACGGAGAGCCTGTTGGTTGCTGTGAATTATCACACATCCATTACTTGGATGTCCAACTATAGGATCGCCACAGACCGCGCAATCGGCGCGCAAGCTTCACAGCCTTCGAGACAGGACTGGCATGGTTCGCGAACTGACTCATTTCATCGGCGGCAAGCACGTACCGGGAACTTCGGGCAACTTCGGCGATGTGTTCAACCCGAGCACCGGGCAGGTTCAGGCCAAGGTGCCGCTGGCGAGCAAGAGTGAGGTCGAGGCGGTCATCGCGAACGCCGCCGCCGCGCAGCCCGCGTGGGCCGCCATGAACCCGCAGCGACGCGCGCGGATCCTGATGAAGTTCCTGACCTTGGTGCAGGACGAGATGGACTCGCTGGCCGCGCTGCTGTCCAGCGAGCACGGCAAGACCGTCGCCGACGCCAAGGGCGACATCCAGCGCGGCCTCGAGGTCATCGAATTCGCCTGCGGCATCCCGCATCTGCTCAAGGGCGAGTATACCGAGAGCGCCGGCACCGGCATCGACGTGTACTCCATGCGGCAGCCGCTGGGCGTGGTCGCGGGCATCACCCCGTTCAACTTCCCGGCCATGATCCCGCTGTGGAAGGCCGGTCCGGCGCTGGCCTGCGGTAATGCCTTCGTGCTCAAGCCTTCCGAGCGCGACCCCTCGGTGCCGCTGCGGCTGGCCGAGCTGTTCCTCGAGGCCGGACTGCCCGCGGGCATCTTCAATGTCGTCAACGGCGACAAGGAAGCCGTGGACACGCTGCTGCACGACGAGCGCATCAAGGCCGTCGGCTTCGTGGGCTCGACCCCGATCGCGCAGTACATCTACGAGACCGCATCGGCCAACGGCAAGCGCGCGCAGTGCTTCGGCGGGGCCAAGAACCATGCCATCGTCATGCCCGACGCCGACCTCGACGATGTCGCCGACCAGCTGATCGGTGCGGGCTACGGCTCGGCTGGTGAGCGCTGCATGGCCATCTCGGTCGCCGTGCCGGTGGGCGAGGAGACGGCGGATCGCCTGCGCGCCAAGCTGATCGAGCGCATCGGCAAACTCAACGTCGGCGTCTCCGACGATCCGGGCGCGGACTTCGGCCCGCTGGTCGGGCGCGACGGCGTGGACCGTGTGAACAACTATGTGCAGATCGGCGTCGACGAGGGCGCGGAGCTCGTCATCGACGGCCGCGGCCTGGTGGTCGAGGGCGGCGAGGACGGATTCTTCGCGGGCGCGACGCTGTTCGACAACGTGACCGCCGATATGCGGATCTACAAGGAAGAGATCTTCGGCCCGGTGCTGTCCATCGTGCGGGCCAAGGACTACGAAGAGGGCCTGCGCCTGGCCAACGAGCACGAATACGGCAACGGCGTCGCCATCTTCACCCGCGACGGCGACACCGCCCGCGACTTCGCCGCCCGCGTGCAGGTCGGCATGGTCGGCATCAATGTCCCGATCCCGGTGCCGATCGCCTACCACACCTTCGGCGGCTGGAAGCGTTCCGGCTTCGGCGATCTCAACCAGCACGGCCCGGACTCGATCCGCTTCTACACCAAGACCAAGACGGTGACCCAGCGCTGGCCCGCCGGGCAGAAAGAGTCCAACGCCTTCGTCATCCCGACCATGGACTGACGTGATGTTCGTACTGGACGAGGACGAGAAGGCGATCGTCGAGACCGCCCGCGACTTCGCCGACGAACTGCTCGCGCCCAATGCCCTGGAATGGGATGAGCGCAAGCACTTCCCGGTCGATGTGCTGCGCAAGGCGGGCTCGCTCGGCATGGGCGGCATCTACGTGCGGGAAGACGTGGGCGGCTCGCAGCTGCGGCGGCTGGACGCCGTGCGCATCTTCGAGCAGCTCTCCACCGGCTGCCCGGCCATCGCCGCCTACATCTCCATCCACAACATGGCGACGTGGATGATCGACACGTACGGCACCGCCGCCCAGCGTGATCGCTGGCTGCCGGGCCTGACCTCGATGGACCTGCTCGGGTCCTACGCGCTCACCGAACCCTCGGTGGGCTCGGACGCGGCGGCCTTGAGCACCAAGGCCGTTCGCGACGGCGAGGACTACATCCTCAATGGCGCAAAGCAGTTCATCTCCGGAGCGGGAGCCAATGACGTGTACGTCATGATGGTCCGCACCGGAGACGCCGGGTCGCGCGGCATCTCGGCGCTGATCGTCCCGGCCGACACCCCGGGACTCTCGGTGGGGCCGAACGAACGCAAGATGGGCTGGAACGCGCAGCCCACCCGGCAGGTCATCCTCGAGGATGCCCGGGTGCCGGTCGCCAACCTGCTCGGCGACGAGGGGGACGGCTTCCGCATCGCCATGAACGGGCTCAACGGCGGGCGGCTGAACATCGCCGCCTGCTCGCTCGGCGGTGCGCAGGCCGCGCTGGATCGGACCGTGTCGTATCTGGCGCAGCGTAAGGCGTTCGGCTCGCGACTGCTGGACAACACCGCCCTGCAATTCGAACTCGCCGATATGCGCACCTCCCTGGAGGCCGCCCGCACCCTGCTGTGGCGTGCGGCCGCCGCCCTGGACGCCGACGCCGACGACAAGGTCGAGCTGTGCGCCATGGCCAAGCGGTTCGCCACCGACGCCGGATTCGAGGTGGCCAACAAGGCCCTGCAACTGCACGGTGGCTACGGTTACCTGGCCGAATACGGCATCGAGAAGATCGTTCGCGACCTGCGGGTGCATCAGATTCTCGAGGGGACGAACGAAATCATGCGGGTGGTCGTCGCCCGCTCGGTGGTAGGAGCAGCATGAGCGAGACGGTGAACGAACCCGAGGTTCTGGTCGAGAAGCGCGACGGGCTCGGCCTGATCACGCTCAACCGCCCCCGCGCCATCAACGCGCTCAACCACCCGATGGCGCTGACCATCCTGGAGGCGCTGCGCGCCTGGGCGGACGACGACGAGGTGCGCACGGTGGTCCTCACCGGCGCGGGCGAGCGCGGGCTGTGCGCGGGCGGCGATATCGTCGCCATCCACAACGACGCCAAGCACGCTGTCGCACAGGGTGATTCGCCGGAGGTCTCGGCCGATTCGCCGAGCGGCAAGTTCTGGCGCGACGAGTACATTGCGCGACGGCCGCACCGGCGCGCCCCTGCACCGG
>NZ_JBSGBY010000494.1:0-6527 GCF_053601505.1 Nocardia sp. NPDC004722 | reverse complement strand
CACGCGGGTGGCCAGCAGGATCGAAAAGGTCGGGGCCAGTGCGGATCCCAGATTGGCGAGCCCGAGCACGAGCAGCGCCGAGACCAGCAGCGCGCGGCGGGGCAGCCGCGCGGTCAGGGTGGCCAGTACCGGCGAGCCCAGCGCGTAGGTGGCGGCGAACACCGTCACCGCCAGCCCGGCGGTCGCGGTCGAGACCCGCAGTGCCCCGGCCAGTTCCGGCAGGAACCCGGCCAGGATGAAGGCATCGGTGCCGACGGCGAACGTCCCGACCGCCAGAATCGCGGTGCGCCGCAGGCCGTGCGAGAGGTCCGGGGACTCGTCCGTCGCGACACGGGACTTAATCGGGATAGTTCTCATCCCGAATCTCCTTCCGAAAAAACCCGGCCCGACGGCCGGGTTGCTTGATCGAGCGCAACGCTCAGACGGTCATCGCCTCGTAGCGGTCTCTGGCCCGCTTCGCCGCCGCCGACGACGTCTCGGCCACCATGTCCGCGATCGTCTGCGCGGCGAGTTCGCGCCGCCAGGCGAGATCGGCGCGGCTCATCACCTTGCTGATGCCGCAGACCTTGCTGAATTCCGACTCGGCGGCGCCCGCGCCCGCGCCGCGGCGGCGAATCTCGGTGCAGCGGAACGCGCCGGTGCGGCCCTCGACCGCGGCGACCACATCCATGAAGGTGATGCGTTCGGGGGCGCGGCCGAGCCGGTATCCCCCGCGCGCGCCCGGCACCGACTCGAGGATGCCCTCGCGGACCAGTGGTTGCAGGCGCTTCTTCAGGTATTCCGGCGGAAGCTCGTAGATCGCGGCCAGCCGCGCGGTGGCGATGGGCGCGTGATCATCGAGCCAGGCCAGCACGAGGCAGCAGTGCAGTCCCCACTCGACGCCTTCACCCAGCAACATGAATAGGGATACTACATGTCCCGAATAGGTGCGCCAACCCCAAAACCCAGGGCGCGCATCGATTCAGCGGGTGACGCGGCGCGCCTTCATACCGTTGGACAGTGGCACCTCGGCGACCTTGCCCCCGGATTCGGCGTGCAGCATGCGCCCGTTGCCGGTGTAGATGCCGACATCGGAAGGCCCACGCGGACCGAAGGATCCGAACACCAGGTCTCCGGCCTTGGCATTGATCAGCTCGACGTCGGTGCCCTGTTCCCACTGCTGCTCGGCCGTGCCGGGCAGCGTCTTGCTGCCGCCGGTCGCCGCGAACACCGCGGCCGCGGTGAACCCCGCCTGGTCGAAGCCGCCGTTGCTGGGTCCGCCCGCCCCGCCGCCGCCGAAAACGTAAGAGGTGCCGAGCCATTGCTGTCCGGCCGCCACGATCTGCGCGCCCAGGTCGGCGTTCTCGTCGGCCTGGAAACGCCCTTCGCTGCCGAGGCTGCGGAAGCCGGGCTCGGCGGCCAGGATGCGCGCCACGTACGGGCGGGTCTCGGTGAAGTGCCGGGCGATCTGATCGGGCATGCCACCGGAGGACAGCACCGCGCCCTCGCCCGCGTTGTAGGCGGCGATGGTGAGTGCGGTCAGGTCACCGGAGACCTTGCCCTGCCCCATCCAGCCCTCGATGGTCTTGGCGATGGCGCACATGTAGCGGCCCTGGCCGATGATGGCGTCCGCGGGTTCCAGCGCGCTGGCCACGCCGTCGCCGTCGGCGTCGATGATGTAGGGCTGTCCGTCGGGGGCAAGCGCTTTCGCGGTGCCGGGCATGAACTGGGCGATGCCCTGCGCACCGTCCGGGGAGACCGCGTCGGAGCGGAACCCGGATTCGGCCTGACCCTGCGCGGCCAGCAGCGAGGCACTGATCTCGGGGCAGAGCGAACCGGCCCGTCGGTACCAGATCTCGAGTTCGGGCGGCACCTTGCCCGACGCGAGATTGCCTCCGGCCGTGCCGAATCCGTTCTCGCAGTAGGGCGAACTGGGTGCGGGGACACTGCCGCCCGCCAGCCACGGCATCGGATCCACCTGATGCCCGCCCGTCAACCGTCCGCCCGGTACCAACTCGAAATGCAAATGCGGACCGGAGGATTCGCCATTACTGCCGACATCCGCGATGTGCTGGCCCATCTGCACGATGTCACCGGTGTGCACGAAGATGCCGTTCTCGTACATGTGCCCGTACACCGTGGAGTAGCGATGGCCGCTCTCGTCGAGGGAGTCGATGACGACCCAGTCGCCGAATCCGGATGCCGCGCCCGAGGCCACCACCAAACCGTCGGCGGCCGCGTAGATGGGAGTGCCCGCGGGCGCTGCGAGGTCGACACCCATGTGGGTGCCGCCGCGCGCCCCGAACACATCGCTGACCGTGAACGACCCTGCGGCGAGCGGGTATTGGTGCCGTCCGGCCCCCATCAGGCTGCCCGCCTCATTGACCGTGCCTGGCATGGCCGCCATGGACGCGTCGCCCACCGCGGGCACGGTCGACGTCGCCGCGACGTCCTTGATGCTGACCTGCACCCGGTCCAGGTGGTTGCGGGCCGCGTCGCCGCGATCGTCGAGGGGCTTCCACTCGGTGCCCGCCGCCGCGCCCGGCGTCCAGCTGCGCTGCTTCCAGAGCAGGTAGTCGACGCGGAAGGCGGCGGCGTTCTCCTGCAGGAACGACACGATGGCGTCGCCCTTGCCGGTGTCGGAGCCGACGATGAATTCCACCGCGCGCCCGGCCTTCAGATCCGGGCTGGAGGCGTCGTCGACGACGCCGCGCATGTCCATCATCCCGAAGTGCGCGACCGTGCAGCGCAGCACCCGCAGCGCCCCGTCCTGCAAGCCCGCCTCGGCGGGGGAGCCGGTGGACGGGCAGTTGGGTTCGGTGCGCGCCGAGGTGGCGGTGGGGAGGCTGGGTGTGCCGGGGCCGCAACTGGTCTCGGTCGCGGGCAGAATAATGACCAGCACCAGCGCCATCAGCCCGATGATCAGGCCGACCGCCGCACCCACGAGATGTTTGGGCTTCACGCCCGACCGCTCCCGGCCGCCGCGGTGATCACCCGGACATCATGCCATGGCCGACACGCGGTTTCAGGGATGTGCGTGTCAGTTTCAACTAGTTCACAGCGGGCATCCCTTCCCTATGCCGTACGTGGCCCGCAATGAAGTCCACGCCGCTCGCATCATCAGCGGCGTCGGCGCGCTGTTCGCCCTCATCGAGGGCGTGTACATCCTGCTGCTGATCCTCAACGCGGATCAGTCCAACAAGTTCTTCACCTTCATCAAGGGGCTCGCCGAACCACTCGCGCTGTTCTTTCCCGGGCTGTTCCATACCGGCAGTACCGATTTCGACATCATCCTCAATTACGGACTGGCCGCCGTGTTCTGGCTGGTCGTCACCGGCTTCGTGGCCCGGGTGATCGCCAGATAGGTGTTCAGGCCCCTCACGGTCCGGACGCTACAGTTCGGCGGCGGACAGATCGAACGCGGTGAGCGCCGCGGCGAACAGCGGCGTGTGCTCGGAGCGGCCGGGGTCGTAGCCGGTGAGGGCGGCGATGCGACCGAGGCGGTAGTTGAGCGTATTGCGGTGCACCACCAGGGACTCCGCGGCGGCGACCCGATTGTGGTCGTGCGCCAGGTAGGCGCGTAGCGCGTCCATCAGATGCTGATGCTCGGCCAGCGGGGCGAGCAGGCCCAGCAACCAGGTGCGGGCGGGGCCGGGGCGGGCGAACTGATACTGCAGGGCGAGTTCGGCCATGCCGTACACACCGGTCGGACGGCCCAGTCCCAGGGCCAGCCGGGCGATCTCCCCCGCCTCTTCGGCCCGCGCGGGGATCTCCGAAACCGTTGCGGCGGTGGCGGTTCCCGCTATCACCCGCACGCTCGCCACGGTGGCGATGCGGGTCACCGCGGCGTCGAGCCGGGCGAGGGGTTCGCTCACCGGCACCAGCACCCAGCCGCCCGCCCGATCCAGCGTGGTCAGCGCCAGCGGGGAGAGCGCGTCGATCTCACCGTGGATGACCCGCATGGCCGGGCGCACCCCGTCCACGGTGGCGGCCGCGTCGGCGGTGCGCAGGGCCACCACGTGATAGCCGCCGAGCACGACGCCGAAGCGCGCGGCCAGCAACTCGGCCGGTTTGCCCTGCAACAATGCCTGCGCCAGTGCGCGTTTGGCCTCCCGCTGCTCCCAGTGCAGGTCCTGGCGCTCTTGCAGATAGGACCCGGCCACGCCGGGAATCACCAGGCCCAGATAGCGCAGCAGTTGCGGTACCGCGCCCAGCAGTTCTTCGCGTTCGGCGGTGGTCGTCGCGTGCGCGATCAGGAAATTCCAGGCGGCCAGCGCACCCTGGTGGTAGACCGCCAGCACGGCGTCGAGCGGAATGCCTTCGCGCGCACGGCGCACCCCGATATCGATCATCCCGTCCAGTTCGTCCGGGCGTGGCTCCCGCCCTTCCCGCAGCAGGCGCACGAACAGGCGCAGGTTGTCCTCGGCGCGGCGGGTCAGGTCCTGCTCGACCAGTTCCCGGGGCAGCTGTTCGTAATCCGGGACGGTGCGCACGATCACCGCGACCATCTCCCGGGCGGCGTCGGGCAAGTGCGCGGCCAGGAACTCGGCGAAGGAAGCAGCGTCTTCGGGGGCGGTGGTCACCTCGACATTGTGGGCTCGACCGAATCCGTTCGCACGGCGAATGAACCCAGCTGGGCGAACATTCGCGAGCACGGTGAGCGATCCTGTCATTCGAACAAACCGGAGCGCTCAACCCTGAACCCGCGCACAGAGACCGCGACCGCCCTCGTCTGAGACGGTTTAGCCCACACTGTCGTGGCAGAGGAAAGAGGACCGATGACCGGTCATGGACGGGGACGGCTGCTCATGGCGAGCGCGGCGGCCGGACTGCTGATTTCGGCACAGGCGGCCGGGCTCGCGCACGCCGAGGAGACCATCGCGGTGGAGCCCGCGCCGGCGTTCACGCTACCGCCCGAACTGGATGACTTCTACGCGCCGCCGGCGGGCCAGGTCGCCGCCGCGCAGCCCGGCGAGATCCTGCGGGCCCGGCGCATCAATCCCGCGTATTTCGGCCTGGTGCAGCTCAATATCGACGCCTGGCAGCTGTCATACCGCACCACCAACAGCTTCGGCGAGGCCATCTCCACCGTCACCACGGTGCTGGTGCCGCGGGGTCCCGCGCCCGAGGGCGGCCGCAAGCTGCTGTCGTACCAGATCGCCGAGGACAGCGCGGCCCAGTACTGCGCACCCTCGTATGTCATCCAATCCGGCGGCCTGCCCATCGATTACGTCAATGCCGCCGAGACGATGATCCCCATCGCGGCGGGCGTGGGTCAGGGCTGGACGGTGGTGATGCCCGACTACGAGGGCCCGCACTCCTCTTACGGCACCTCGAAACTCAATGCCCAGACCACCCTCGACGGTATCCGCGCGGCCGAGAACTTCTCCCCCGCACAGCTTTCCGGCCATGACACCCCGACCGCGCTGTGGGGCTACTCCGGCGGGACGGTGCCCTCGTCCTTCGCCGCGGAGATCGCGAAAGACTATGCGCCGGAACTGAACATCGTCGGCGTCGCGGCGGGCGGACTGGCCGCCGCCGACTATCCGGAGGCGCTGCGGCACAACAACCGCGGCCTCTACACCGGCCTGATCATGGGGGTCTTCGCCGGGATCGCCGGTGAGTACCCGGAGGTCCGGGACATGTTGCGCGACAATGTCGTCGATCCGGTCACCCAGCTGCTGATCGCCTCACGGCAGGTGCTGTGCCACCCGGAAGGCACCGCGTTGGTGCCGTTCTACGACTATCTGGGCGCGATGAGCTATCACGGCGATCCGCTGCAATACCCCGCGGTGCAGCGTTTCATCGCCGAGAACTCCCTCGGCCAAACCACGCCGTCGATGCCGCTGTACATCTATCACGCCCAGTACGACGAGATCCTGCCCAATGCCGGGGTCGACCGGCTGGTGGACAAGTACTGCGCCGAGGGCGCACCGAGCGTCGTCTACGAGCGGGAGCTGGTGGCCGAGCACATCTCCGGGGTCGCCGGGCAACTGCCCGGCGCGTTCCACTGGCTGCGCGACCGGCTCAACGGCGTCACCGCCCCGCAGGGCTGCACCATCACCGATCCGACCTTCGTGATGGCGGAACCCCGCTTCTGGCAAACCCTGGGCGAGATCCTGCCGACCGCCGTACAGGCCCTGGTGGGTCAGGCGATCGGCAGCAACCGCTGACCGGTCAGAGCTTCACGATCGAGGTCACCGGGTAATCACCCTGGCGCTCACGGCCCTTCAGGAACTCCAGCTCCAGCACCACCGCCGCCGCGGCCACCTCGGCTCCGGCGGCGGTGAACAGCTCCGCCGCCGCGGCCAGCGTGCCGCCGGTGGCGAGCACATCGTCGAGCAGCAGCACCTTGCGGCCCTTCAGGTCGATGCCGTCGGCGGGGATCTCCAGTGCCGCGGAACCGTATTCGAGGGTGTACTCGCGGCTGATCACCGGCGGCGGCAGCTTGCCGCCCTTGCGCACGGCGATCACACCGGTTCCGAGAATGGCGGCGACACCGGCCCCGAGCAGGAAGCCGCGGGCGTCCACGCCCGCCACCAGATCCG